>NZ_CAXMZT010000002.1:0-245810 GCF_964199965.1 Legionella sp. W05-934-2
ATTCACACTAAAGCTTATGGTATCACCAACAGTTGCATCGCCTCCCACACTGCCCGTGACATTAATTGTGCCTGCTGCTTCTGCGGCATTAACGATATCATCGGGGGTGATGGTATCAACACTGATAGAAGCGGATGCCGTGGTATCGACGGTATAGCTTTGCGTGCTAGTGGCCGTACCTGGGTTGCCAGCGAGATCGTAGGTAGTAATGCTGCCATCAATTTGGCTATCGCCATCGGCGACCAACTCGCTTCCAGCCACATCAATGGCAAATTGTAAGCTGCCATCTAAGGTGCCGGTATAGTCTGTGCCATTGATAGTCAATGTCACGGTATCGCCTGCTTGTGCATCACCGCCAGCACTGCCTGTGATGGTTACCGTGCCGCCTGATTCTTGGGCATTGATGATATTATCGGCAGTCACATCATTGATGCTTAATGTAGGCACAGGTGCTGTGGTATCGACGATTACCGATATAGTATTGGAAATTGCGCTATTACCTGCCGCATCAGTCACAGTCGATCTAAATTGATAATCCCCATCGGCAAGGCCAGTTTGATTGGCCGTCGTTGCTGACCAGGTCGTACCCCCATCGGATGATAGCTCATAGCGGATGCTAGCTCCCGCTTCTTGGCCACTAGTGCTTAACTCAAATGTATTATCTTGGCTGATAAAATCAGTTCCACTGATGCCGGTGTCAATAAAGTTATTAAGAGATAATGTAGGCACTGGGGTTGAATTATCAACGATTCTTGTTTCTTCACCAACATCAGCTGCACTCCTATCATAAAAAAACACCTGCAAAGGAGACTCTTGTGCATGTTGATAATAATTGGGATCTCTTCCCATCAGCTCAACTGAAACACTACCTGCCGTGTATAAAGGTTGGTAGACATAGAAATTACCGCCGCTGCCGAGTTCTGAATCCCCTGCAGCTGTTTCTTCGAGGATATCGAGTATATCTGATATGTCGGTTCCTTGGGCCCAGGCTTCTTCTTGAATAATTTCTGCGAGTGTTTTGGCTTGTTTATTTTCAAATATTGGGGTGTGGCCTTCGAGTGGGTATGGGTAGTCTAAAGGTAATGCGTAAGGTAGTTGGTGATCGAGGTGGATAGTTGCGTTGCCGCTTAAAAGCACAAGAGTATCTTCAGGTCTTAATTCAGCACCTTGCTTTAGCATCCTTGAGTGACCTTCGACATCCGTTCTTATTAGTATTCCGTTTACTGTTTCGATGATGCCGTATTTTGAAAAGTCTGCCACGTTACCTCCAAATACACATACCTCGTTTGAAGTATAGTATACATTTATTCATTTTGTGGAATATATATACACTTCTTAACGATTTTTTTTCACTCTCATCCTGATTGGGTGATTAAATTCATTATGATTGGATTGCCGTAATGAGTAAATATGGGAATAGGAAAAGTTGCCTATTTGATTTAATCAGCTACCTTTTTCCTTTTTTTTAAACCAAATATATTAGTAAGCTCGTTAAATGAGGCCATACCAGGAAAGAATCATTCACCGGGCTTTGGCTCAGGAATATCGATTTCGAAAGGCGAAGGGGTTTTTCTATCTTCAATATCTTCAGCGATCTGATCATTGGGAGTCGCAACGCCTAAGGTTTCGTTAAAGACGCCATCTCCTTTCATGTCGACCATATCCCCATTGTTATATAACATATCGCGAGTATCATCGTCTGTATCACCCGTCATTTTACTTAATTTTTCTTCTTCGAGGGTATTTTCAACCCCTTCCATTTTATTCTGATCATTGGCCATGCGACACTCCCAAGCTTTCAATTATAGTATTATTATAGCTTGTAAATAACATACTTCTATTCTCCTTCTACCTAAATTTGAAGTTCAAGTGCCCAAAAGGCAGTTGATGGATTGCTCAGTAAGAATGACTATTAAGATAGGTTGCGAATCATGCTTTAGATGCTCAGTTTACAGCGAGCATACTTGATTGCGGCCATTTTTCTTAGCTTCATACAACGCCTTGTCAGCCCGTGCAAAAACAGATTCCAAGTCATCCTCTTCTACGATGCTTGCAAGCCCAAATGAAATGGTTACTTCCACAGGCTGCTTGCGATAAGAAAACTCCAGTTCATCGAGATCTTGTCTTAATTTATCCAGACGTTTATGCGCATCTTCTATGGGTGTTCGTTCAAAAACGATAACAAATTCTTCGCCGCCATAGCGAGCAACAAAATCCACCGCTCGCAGGGATGATTTCATTAGCTCTGATGTCTTTTTGAGCACTTTATCGCCCGCTAGATGGCCATAGGTATCGTTAACCAGTTTGAAGTGATCTAGGTCACCAATGGCAATAACTAATTGTCCAAAACCACGTTGCCAACGATGAAACGCCCCTTTGAGATGTTCTTCGTAGGCTGCCCGATTTGGTAAACCAGTTAAGCAGTCACGATTCATCAATTCCTCATGGAAGGAGATCAGTTTGCGCAATTCATCCGAATTCTCATGAGCCGTGACCAGTTGCTTTTTCAATGAGTTAATTTCTTTTTCATAATCGGACATTCTTTTCGCTTCCGAATCACGGAAATTCTCTATTTTTTTTCCAATTTTATTCAAGTGATTATGAATAGCCAATGTCATATCTTCGACATTTTTATGGCCACTCATTTCCTGCTTGATGGCTGATATATCTTCAGAAATGCCTTTTTGTAGTTCCGAGCTTTTTTCAACAGTCGCTTCATTAAGATCTGCCTGAGCACTTAAAAATTTATCAAACGTCTCTAATTGGTGACTCAATTCATTTAGAAAACCCTTGAAGCGATTTTGTTCGAGATGAAACGCTTGAATGACCAATTCTGAAATCGTATCAATGATAGAAACTAACTGTTTGGTTGAAATTGGCTTGGCAAATAGGTTGTTGAGTTGATCGGTTCTTTGAGCGAATGCTTCTGGCAAAGCCAAATTTTGGAGCAGTTCACGCAAACTATCGTTAATTGCTAGGGGCAATGAAGCGATTTCAGGAATAGCTGGAGAGCTTTCCGTGATATCTAAGTCACTTTTTTCATCCAGATCACCCAATTTTGGTGATAAATTAGCCGCGACGTGAAAAATAAAACTATCCAATTGTTTTAAATAATTATTGACGAGCAGTTTTTCAGAAACATCCTCATCGTCTAGCAAAGCTTGAAGTTTAAAAAATTTTTGTTGATATTCTTTATTGAGATCGAGGCGATCAAGCACAGAGAGCGATTGGCGACATAATCGTTTTAATTGCGCCCGCGAGTTCTGCTTTTTTTTCTCCATAGACTGCATCATATCATTAAGAAGATGCAAGCGATGATTAATTGCAACGGAACCTTTGTGTTCATGTACTTCCGTTCGTAACGCTTTTAATTGCGTATCTAACTCATCATACATGCCTTGTGGGAGGGTACTTAGTTGATCGATGGTTGTTTTTAATACATCAATTTCCGATTGCAGACCCTGACATTTCGTTTCATATCGATTGATGGTATTAATTATCTTTTTCTTAAAGTCTTGATCAACCATAAAGCTTCCTTTCAAATTTGACGTGTCATTCTTATCCATAAGCACCACTCTATTTTAAATAGTGTCTATTTAACAAATCCTTGTAAAATTTTAGCCTCGCTTTGCTTTTGCCATCGCAATTAGTAACTCAGCATGCGAACCGTCACATAGAGGTGCTGACTGACTCTTTCGACAATTACAAAATAGCACCGTATCATCATATGGCAATTGATAACTGATTGATTGATTACAACCCTCTTTATTATCACAAAAGGGTAAATTTTTACTTTCGCCACAGCCACACCATTGATAAATTTTATTTGCTTTCACTTCCACGCATACCGGCATGGGGAGAGGCATGTCCTTATCTCTCAATGGTCACTCCTTTTGACGGGTTCCTTTTTAAAATATAGCAGATAATCGAATCAAGTGAGGTAAAATTTTCCTTAAATTTAAAAAATCATTCTTAGAATTCTGTTGTCAATAAATGATTTTTTTCGGTTCTTTTGATTGCATTTATACTCACTATGAATTATAATCGGTCACTCTATTGCTATCGGTTCGATAGACCCTTGTAACAACCAAGCATCTTCTTGATTTTCTCTTTGGAGTATTTTTATGACAACCATTATTAGACCGTTCATTGAACAATCAAATTCTGACTATTTTAAAACGACAACACACCGCTTCAATAATCTATTCACCCCGATTCAATCGACATCATGGAAACAGTCAGATCTTACTGCTTATGTGGCAACTCCTTTAATTGATACATTTGTGTTAGAACCAATATTCGCAATTGATTCAAGTATCCATTTACTCAATGCAGCGGCATCCTTTGTGAAGGCACTACATCTTTGGACAATGAATCAACAAGACACGACTAAATTGATTGATTGGGAAACGTCAAGGGAATTGGGTATAGCCTGGAGTCATTTTGAAGGCTGTGTTTCTGCACTCGTTGCAAATACCTTAAATGCGATTCTTAGTATTATTGCACTACTTACTCGACCCATTGCTAGCCTTGTGCAAGCTATATTACCTGAAGACCGATCTGAATTCAGCTTTCAGTGATAACTCTCAATTTTTCCGCGGGCTATTTTAATCTGGCCCGCAATACTGGACACGTAATTTAACCATTAGAGATATACCTTTCCAACTGATCGACGGTTTGTTGCATGGTTTGTAACATATGGAATAGGATATCGCCTTGTGAAAGAATTGCTACCACTTTCCCTTCTTCTTCGACTAAAATATGACGACGCTTAGTACTGGTAATGGTACTTATCGCCTTTTCGACCGTGGCCTCGATGGGCAGAATGGATATGCTCGAACACATAACGTCTGATGCTTTTATTTTCTCTGCGTCACAGCGACGAAACAAACATTTGCGCACGAGATCCCGCTCTGACACAATCCCTTGAATATTTGACTCATCCCAAACGACTAGTGCGCCAATATCATTGCTAACCATTAAATCACAGCATTGTTGGACATTGACATCGGGTAAAATGAATATCATTTCACGGCGTGGTTTGGGGAGAAGTGCAGCTAGAATATCAGCCATGATGAACACCTTAGAGAAACGAATTTACTCTATAACTATAGCACAGACTGATTTGCAGATAGAGATCCTCCGCTTGAGCGGAGGATTGTCATAACGGTAACTAAATTAAATTTTCGATCGTTTAACTAACCACTTTCCAAGAACCATCAGCCTGGCGGCATGCCTTGCCATATATTTGCTCGGAACGGCCGCCTATTTTTGCTTCGGTGACATATTCACGACAAGGTTGATGTTGACGGTAATAAGTTCTTGTTGTCTTCACAGCATAATGATTGCCAGAATCTGGATTATGCCAACGAACAGTTCGACCTGTGGGTGCCGTTTCAAGTGCTTGTTGCATCTGCAATTGGTCCTGTTTGTCCATGCTGCGGCCAACTTTTCCACCCAAGAAGGCACCCGCTATAGCACCAACACCGGTCGCAAGAACACGACCTGATCCGCCACCAATTTGGTTACCCAAAATCCCGCCGGCAATCCCTCCAGCAACCGTACCAACGCCTTCATTGTTCATCTCAGCACATGAGGTGAGTAGTAAGGCGGAACAGAAAACTGCAATAACACTTTTGTTCATTATCACACCTTTAAAATATTGAAAATTCAGAGCGGCATAATATCACCAATCCGGACAAATGTGTACCTATCTAGCATATTTTTTAACTAGAAATTTCACTTGGCTCTACGCGATGTTGGAACTGACACAGTAGTTCATAACTGATTGTACCCGCCCAATCAGCCACCCTGTCAATGGGTATTTGACTCCCCCATAATTCGACACTATCGCCAACGTTGATATTGGTAAGCTCCGAGATGTCTATCGCCATCATGTCCATGGATACTCGGCCAACAATGGGTGCCAGCTGATTACCAATAGCAACTTGCGCTTGATGACTAATATGGCGGGGATAGCCATCACCATAACCAACTGCAGCAATCGCAATATGACTTTTTTTGTTGGCTTGCCAGGTAGCCCCATAACCCACTGTTTCCCCGGCGTTAATGCTTTTCATTGCCATAATCTGACTCGTAAAAAAAGCGACGGGTTTTAATCCTAACTCTGATGCCAATTTACCAGAGATTGGAGAGCCACCGTATAACATAATGCCAGGACGAACCATATCATAATGATTATGACTAGCATCGATAATCGCGCCAGAATTGGAAATGCTATAGACAAAATTTGGGCCCAGAAATGCTTTAATCGCTTCAAATTGATCGATTTGATAACGGTTTAAAGGATGATTAGGCTCATCCGCGCAAGCAAAGTGACTCACGACTCCAATCGGCCTATCCACATGGGGGCTCATAGATAAACGCTCAATCGCATTCGGAACGTCTTCTGGTGCAATCCCTAAGCGATGCATTCCCGTATCGACTTTTAACCAGCATCGAATACGCTTGCTAAAGCGCTGGGATAAAAATTGTTGTAGCTGTTGTTCACTATGAATGACTAATTCAAAGCCATAGTTTTCGATATAGTGGTAATCCTGGGATGAAAAAACACCTTGAAACAGGATACAGGGTGTTTGATAACCCATTTGTCGAATCACTATCGCTTCATTAACGCACGCTACACCAAGAGCATCAACTTGGTCATGCAATACTGGAAGAACCGATTGCAAACCACAACCATACGCATTCGCTTTTACCATGGCAGCTATTTTACTGCTTGGTGCCAATTGTTTAACCATGTCAAGGTTATGGTTAAGACTTGATTGGTCAACATAAAGGCTTGTCCTTCTAGTCATTATTCCATCTCTTGATAACCACTGAACGCTAAATCTTCGAACTTGGTGTATTGGCCCAAGAACGCTACACGTGCGCGACCGATAGGACCGTTTCTTTGCTTAGCGATGATAATTTCTGCGACACCTTTATCAGGAGAATCTTCATTATAGACTTCATCCCGATAAATAAAGCAAATCAAATCAGCGTCCTGTTCGATGGCGCCTGATTCACGCAAATCGGACATAACAGGCCGCTTGTCTTGTCGTTGTTCAAGGCTTCGATTCAGCTGAGATAGCGCAACAACCGGTACGCTTAATTCTTTAGCCAAGCTCTTTAAGCTTCGAGAAATTTCTGAAATTTCGGCCGTCCTGCTCTCCGCCTTAAAACCTGGTACCTTCATCAATTGCAAATAGTCGACAACGATTAAACCTAATGAGCCATGTTCTTTTGCCAAACGACGGGCCCGTGAACGCATTTCACTTGGGCTTAATGCGGGTGTGTCATCAATAAATAATGGCGCTTCGGAAAGCATGTGTACTGCCGATGTCACTCTTGGCCAATCATCATCTTCTAGTTTGCCAGTTCGTATACGGTTTTGATCAATACGCCCCAATGAAGACATCATTCTCATTGCAAGCGAGTCAGCAGGCATTTCCATTGAAAAAACGAGCACATTCGCCTTTTCTTGAATCGCTGCATGTTCAGCCATATTCATTACTAAGGTTGTTTTACCCATGGAAGGCCGACCTGCCACGATGACTAAATCCGATGATTGTAGGCCGGAGGTGAGGTTGTCGACGTCTTTGAGTCCCGTTGATAATCCAGTAAGGGCATCACCGGATTGATATAATGCATCGATTTTCTCAACAGCACGAACCAAAATATGCTTAATGCTTTCCGGGCCACCATCGCCCCCTGTTTGTTCAGCGATGGCAAACACTTTCGTTTCGGCACGATCCAAGAGCGTAGCAACATCATCGCCAGCTGGATTATATGCATTATCTGCAATTTCATTCGCTACTTCAATTAATTGACGTTGAACCGATTTTTCACGAACAATATTGGCATATGCTGAAACATTGGCAACGCTAGGCGTGTTATTAGCCAGCTCAAAAAGATACGTTTCGCCACCCGCATCGTCTAATTCGTCTTTGGTTTTGAGGATGTTAAGGAGTGTGACCACATCAAACGGTTGCTCTTTTCGCACTAAGTCTTCGATGGCGCGAAAAATGACTCGGTGTTCGCCTCGATAAAAATCCTTTTCACATAATTGGGCACTGATTTTATCCCAAACTTGGTTATCCAGCAGTAATCCCCCCAAGATTGATTGTTCCGCTTCAATGGAATGGGGTGGGCGTTTTAAAGCTTCTGCTTGACTTGTGGGCCTTGTTGCTAACTCAACCATCATTTGACGTGATTGTTACCGTAGAAGCATTGTAAAGGGAATTCATTCTGCTGTCGATATTAGATTAAGTGAGATTGAGAATGACATCGTGATTAGGTAGGGACGGAAAATAACTATGCCGGGGTAGAGGCCCAAAGTATCGTCAGTTTTCGAAAGCAAGGAAAAGTTACTGTCGTTGCGAGCGTTAGCGAAGCAATCCAGATCGATGCCATGTTAAACATCTGTACTGGATTGCTTCGCTAACGCTCGCAACGACTAAATGTCAGGCATTTCCCAAAAACTGAATATACCTAAGGGTAGAGGCCCGGCATGTGAACTAAACAAATAAGTAAGTCACAAAATAAGTAACTAACTTAAAAGCTGACTAACTGCTGGTTAACGTACCCAAACTTGAGTTCGACCAAGTAATGAGACCCCAACATAGCCTCTCACATATAATTTATTACCTTTTAAAGTCACTTTGGCGCGGTATATTTTCCCATTTTTAGGATCTAAAATTTGGCCACCACCCCATACATTTGAGCCTTCTTTTTTAAGTCCCCAAAGAAACGTTAATCCTTGCACTTTCTTATCTTTAAATTGGCCAGGACACTTTTTGCAATAGCCTGTATCGCCAGGTTGTTTATACACTTTGATAATCGTGCCTGAAAGAACACCACCGCTCTCAGAAACAGAGACGACGGCTCTTTTCTTACCTGTTTTATCATCAATGGTTGTCCACGTTCCAGTGGGTGAACCAGATGCGGCCATGGCAACTGGAACGAAACTTAACATCATTAGCGATACTAAAAACAACTTAAGCTGTTTCATAATTAAACTCTCCTGAGAAGAAATAGACATGAACACTTTCCGTTAGCCTTAAAAACAAGACCTTAAGTAAGCTTATGCAAAAGTTGTTTGGTTTGCAAACTAATTTGTATCCGTAATTGGCTGAAATAGATTGAGCAACGTATCAATATCCATTTGTTTATCAAGAAGGTTTTGCTCATATACGCCTGAGATCAATTTTCGCTTTTTATCCTGCAGTGTTAACATTGCCTCTTCAACAGTTCCAGCACATATCAAGCGATATACAAACACAGGATTCACCTGCCCAATACGGTGGGTTCGATCCGTTGCCTGGTCTTCAACCGCCGGATTCCACCAGGGATCATAGTGAATGACGGTATCCGCCGCAGTTAAATTTAAGCCAGTTCCCCCTGCTTTTAAGCTAATGAGAAATAGTGGAACATCTCCTTGTTGAAACGACTCAACCAATTTATGCCGGTTTTGGGTTTGACCCGTTAACTTGAGATAGGGCAGTTTTAATTGTTGACAGCGATTTTCAATGATCGATAACATCGAGGTAAATTGAGAAAACAATAAAATTCGCCTTCCTTCATCAACCGAGTTCAATAATAGATCCTCAAGTAAATCTAATTTAGCTGAATGTCCTTTAGCGATAACTGCCTGTTCTTCCTTTAATAACCTAGGATCACAGCATACTTGTCGCATTTTTAATAATGCATCCAAGATAATAATCTGGCTTTTATTAAGCCCTCTATCAGCAATCGCTTGACGAACTTTACTCTCCATCGTTAAACGAATGGCCTCATACAAATCGCGTTGCGGTCCAGACAATTCCACCATGCGAGTGATCACTGTTTTTTCAGGTAACTCTTTCACAACCTCTTTTTTTGTACGTCTTAACAAAAATGGGCTGACTCGATTAGACAATATAATTTGACGGTCTTGTGATTGTTCTTTTTCAATTGGAAATTTAAACGCTTGTCGAAACTGTCGAGCGGTCCCTAAAAATCCCGGCATTAAAAAATGAAACAGGGACCATAATTCACCTAAATGGTTTTCAAGCGGTGTGCCTGTTAAACATATCCGGTGTGTCGCTTGTATTTGTTGAACCACTAACGTCGTTTTGGCTCGGGCGTTCTTAATAAACTGTGCTTCATCCAGGATTAAATAATAAAACTTTGTCGGTAAAAACTGTTCTTTATTGCGTTGAATCAACCCATAGGTAGTCACCACCATATCATAATGATCCATTTCATCAGGCACCCTTTCTGCCCCGTGATATACGAGAACCTTCAAGTCAGGTGTAAACCGTTTCGCCTCTTGAAACCAATTCATCACCAAGCTGGTAGGTGCCACAATTAAGCTGGGTTTGGTGAGCCGATTGTGTTCTTTTTCGATTTGCAGATGGGCCAGTGTTTGAACCGTTTTACCCAGGCCCATATCATCCGCCAAAATGCCTGAAAAATGACAGATTCTTAAGCTTTGTAGCCAAGCGACTCCTTTAACTTGATACTCTCTCAGGGTTGCAAGACATCGGGTAGGCATATCAATGGTATAATCCTGTGCAATAAATTGACGCAGTTGGTTACGAAATTGCTCTGAACCTTGCCAGCGTGCCTTTGCAGCTTTTGATGCTTGCTCCATCTCTTGAAGCCAAATTGCTTGGTATTTTTCTAATTTTAAGATTCTACCTTGACTGATTCTGTGTTCGCCAAATTGAATAATAAAGTTAATCAACGGACGAATTCTTGCAATATCAATCGATATCGCTTTGCTATGGTTAAGCCCAAGGCTCAGCCTATAATCATCGGGCAGCTGCTGAAGTTCCATCGGCGTGTATTTATGGATCACTTCAACCACAAGCGGCACAAGATTGACTGCTTGGCCATCGATAATAACGCCCAATTCATAAGCGAGCATATCGGATTTTGTTTCACTTAATTCTGAAAACCAAGTCAAATCATCAATATCAATTGGCTGTTGAAAGATAGGGTGATTAAATTCGACGAGATATCCTAGCTCATGTAAATGTGGCAGAAGTTTCTCAAATAGAAAGCCCAGGTACTTTTCATTAAGACATGCTTTTGCAATATAGTCACACTGGGGAACCTGCGCTAAATACAACTTTTCAGATTGATTAGGTTCTCGTAAATCCAGCATTTTCTTAATTTCTTCAAGCTTTTCAGTTTCATCTTCAAAACATCGCTTATACCGCTCAATCACGGATTGCTTTTGAACATACACGGCATGGCAAGTATTGCTGTAAGACACAGAAATTCCATGATAAACCGCGTAGATATTAACAAAAAAGATATATTGCGCATTATCTTGACTGCTATTCGGGATCACTTGGTTTTTTTCAACCGCATCAAATACGATTTTGACGAATGGCTTTTCATTTTTTGTCGTGACATTAAATGTTGGTAATGCCGGCAATTGCTCATTCATTTGCATATTGATTTTTGTCGGCTCTTTAATTTGGTCAATTGATACTGGGGCCAATGACATCAATGATCGCAATAATTCGGGCGAGTAGTTTGTCTGTATATCGTGAAGCGACCAATTTTGCCTATTTAAGTAAAATGGGGATCGCCATAAAAAGACGTGATCGATTGCTTTGCCCTTAGCATATAAGTGAAGATGAAACTCGCCTTCAGGGTAAAGCTCCCAACCTAAAGTAGCCTGGATCTCCTTTCCCCAAGTTAATTTATGCTTTTTAGCGTTAAATTTTGGTTTAACAAAAGCCATATTGGTTGCTACAACTTGCTTTAAGGTTTCAACGTCACGGATATTATTCCGTCGTTCTAATAAGCCTGTCTGTGTTAATAACTTCATTGCAATAATTTGATCAGTCGTTGACAATCGACTGCTAATATCGTCCTCATTGGTCATTTCAATCGGCTTGCCCATCCCTCCACTCTTAAGTCGTTTTATGCGGTATAGACGAACTGGGATGCCCCGCTTATGCCCTTTATCAAATTCTATCTCATAATGAACAATATAATTCGACAGTTGAGTAGGCTTTGATTCCTTCCAATCCGGAGTCGCTTTAACGGGAGGCTTTGCAACGATAACATGCGTGGGTAATTGACCTGTTTCTGGTAAATTTCGTCTAGACTGAATTTCAAACAAACAGGCAGCAGCATGCTTACAATTGAGTGTATAGGGGCAGGTACATCGCGCGAAGTGTTCTGCATCAGCTCTTAGGTTGATATGGACGTCATACAGTTGGCTTTGGCTTCCTTTGACTCGCCCTTTGATCAATCCTTCGCTGATCTTGACACTAAGAATTTTACCTTGCTTTTGGCACAGCCGGCCACGCTCAAGAACAATCTCATCAAAATAATGGTGCATATTGGCAAGCGCGTCTTTGAGCATAGTAGCGTGTATTTTTAAGATAAAATGAATATTGTACCAGGTTTTAAGATATCAAATATACTGACATAGCATCTCAAGCACGATTTGCTACACATTCAAATTATAACTTCGATTAGAAAACCCCTCATCCGCCCTTTGGGCACCTTCTCCCTATGCCTGGGGAGAAGGCAATATGAAAGAGGTAATTTAGGTGGATTAATGAATGGTTTCGTTTCTGGTAATACAATAGGTTAAGACAAGACGAGTAATGGAGTCCCCTTTTTCTTCACCATATTTTGACTTGAAATGCGATGCTATTGCGACGACCCAAGATGATAACCTAAAATCCATTCGTTTTTTCTCTTGGTCAACAACCAATTCGAACATGCCTAATGTTTCGCTATTTGTCTCATTAGCGTACTCTTCCATAATCGCTTGTGCTGCTCGAATATCTTGCGTTTTTGTAGGCCAATCTTTATTCATCAACACACCTCTTTTAACCAACTCACACCCTAGATGGGGATGATTTATAGGAGTTCAAGGTTTCTCAAAACTTAGAACCTGAATTATTTCATAATCAGCATCCTAGAAGTCGATTGTACCATATTTTATATTAAATTAAATCTCTGTGTTTTAATTATAGACAACAAATCGTTGTCATAGATGAGGACTTGACCTGATTAACTGATTGTGGATTCATCCAATTTATCATAAGGTTCCATCCATAATGTGAGAAAAAGAACCATAATGATAGGGCCTAGAAATAAACCGAGTAGTCCTAATGTTTCTACACCACCTAAAATCCCAAACAATACAGCTAAGAATGGTAGTTTGATACTTCCACCAATTAAAGCAGGCTTAATAAAATGGTCAGCTACAAACATGACCAATGTACCCCAGCCTATAATGATCAATGCTGCGATCAACTTACCCATTGATAGTAAGATCATAGCAACCACCGCAAAAACAACTGGAACAACAAAAGGGATCATTGCACAAATAGCCGTGATAAAGCCTGTTAGGGTTGGTGCCGGGAAACCAACTAACCCATAGCAAACCCCCATTAGAATACCCACACCTAAACCAACTACAATGGTGCCATTGACGGTTCCTCGTAATGCAGCGGGTAATTTGTCAGCATAACGAAACCACCGTTTCCCTAAACAATACTCTCCAACTAGTTGGATTTGCCGATAGAGTTTTTCCCCATCACGGAAAAAGAAAAATAAGGTCAGCAAAGTGAAACCTAATTGAAAGCCCCTGTGCAGCAAATTAGCGCCTATTTGTTTAATATAATAACTATAGGATGCCAATGATATATGCAAATTGGCCAATAGTTCTCGCACTCGTCCAGGCTCCCCTAACTTTTCTTGCCATAATTGATAAATATCGTCCCCTAATAAGGGAATATGATGCAGTAGTTCTGGGGGCTCGCCTCCGTGTCTGTTAACAGTCTGAAGATAATTGATAAAAAGTTGTGATTCTGTATACAACAAGCTAATCAGCCAAGTTAAAGGGATGACAAAGACAAATGCAAGTAAACTGGTAAAAAGAAGTGCTGAAGTGTTCCTGCCACCGGGGATATATTTTTGCCATCGCCGATACAAAGGAAACGTGGCGATGACAATGATGGCAGCCCAAATGATAGAGGGTATAAAACGATGTATGATAAAAATCGTCAGTACAACAATTGCAAGGGTTAAACCAATGCTCACAAGTTCCCGATGATTTTCATTCATAGCAAATGTAACCAAATTAGCAAATGCAAAATGAGGCACGCGGGGATAGCGGCCAGTAAATCATCAAACATAACCCCGAAGCCACCTCTTACTTTTTTCTCTACCCAGCCTATCGGTGGCGGTTTTAGGATATCAAATAGACGAAATAACAAAAATGCCGCAACTAAGGTACTCACGCTTGGCGGCACCATATACAGCGTTACTAAATAACCAACAACTTCATCCCAAACAATCCCTTTATAATCATCAATACCAATATCTTTTGCCACTTTTCCACAAAGTGGTATGCCAACAAAAAAAAGCACCGCACAGATTAACCCATATACTAGTGGTGAAAATTGATAGATAAGTGCATAAATCGGGAGAGCCGCTAACGTACCAAACGTACCAGGCGCAATACGGGACAAGCCAGTACCGAAACCAAATGCCGTGAAGAAAGAAGGTTTTTGCCAAACAGCTTTACTTAATTGTTGTCCGTTCATAACCTGTTTACCTTTCATGTAAAATGCCTATATGACCGAGATTGAAGCGGTAACTTCTTACCACCCACCATCAAATTTATTTCTTGCTCTTGTATAATATGCCCAATTGGGTAGATCGACAACCCCATTTTTTCAGCAAGTAATTCTGCAGCCCTCTTTTGCTCTTTTGCTACCGTAAAACATAACTGATATTCATCGCCACCATGCAGCGCATAGTCCATCGCTTGATCCGGGACTTGATTTTTCACCATTTTATCAATAGGAATTTGTTCTGAAATGATGTTCGCACCAACGTGACTGCGGTGACAAATATGCTCTAAGTCGCCAACTAAACCATCGGAAACATCAATGCAACTATTGGCAAATTGGCTAATAAGTTGTCGGCAGTCGGTTCTTGCGTGTGGCTTTTGTAATCGACTCATCAAATATTGGCGGACATCCTCATCAACATCCGTCTTATTCAACCAGTCGACAGCTAAAGAAGGCGCGCCAAGGGACCCTGTGACATAAATAATGTCCCCTACTTTGGCCCCGTGTCGATATGTTGCATCTTCCGGCAAGCATTCGCCAAAAATAGTGATGTTAATTGACAAAGGGCCCCGTGTTATATCACCGCCAACCAAAGCGATATTATCTGCATCTAATGTCCGAAACAAACCTTTACTAAAAGCAGATAACCAATCTTTATCAACACTGGGTAGTGTCAGTGCGACTGTCACCCATTTGGGTTCAGCTGCCATTGCTGCAATATCTGACACATTTGCTGTTACCGCTTTTGATGCAATAATACTGGGATCCCATTTTTCAAGAAAATGCACGCCAGCGACAGACGAGTCTGAACTAACGCAGAGAACATAGCCTGGTTTAGGTTGCAAGGTAGCCGCATCGTCACCGGAACCGCAAATAATTTGAGGATCGGCGTATTGACGCTGAAAAAAAGTCCTGATCAGCTGAAATTCATCCATGATTCCCCCATTTATAGTTCTTCAGATATCTCAGTGGCTCTTAGTGTTTTTGCAACTTGATTTAGTACGCCATTCACATATTTATGAGCATCTGTTGCACCAAATTCTCGAGACATATTGACCGATTCATCTAAAATGACTTTATAGGGAATTTCTAACATATTTGCCAACTCATACGATCCGATTCTTAATAAACAACGTTCCACAGGATTCAAACTGTCAATGCTTCTATCTAAATAGGGTTCATAGAGATTATCAATTTGTGAAATGGATTGGCTAATGCCATGAAGCAGGCGGGAAAAATAGTCAACGTCAATTTTTTCAAAATCATTGCTTATGCGGAACTGGAGCTCAATTTCATGGCTGTCAAGTTTAGTCATATGCCACTGATACATAGCCTGAAGAGCTAATCGTCTTGCTTTACGTTTACGACGAATATCATTCTTATCCACAAAGACCTCACTCGATGTCATTACTCTTTAGTTGTTCAATTGTCTCCCTAAATTCACTGACGTCCTTAAATCGTTTATAGACTGATGCGAATCGAACATAAGCTACGTGGTCAAGTTTATATAATTGCGTCATGACCAGCTCACCTAACCATCTCGATTCAATTTCACGTTCCCCTTTTCGGCGAATGGCTTGAATAATATTTGCAATAGCTTGTTCAAGCAACTCAACACTCACAGGACGCTTTTCCAAAGCCCGTAACATACCAGCGCGCATATTATCCAAGTTAAATAGCTCTCGTCGCCCATCACGCTTAATCACTAATGGCATCATTAACTCAGCCGTTTCAAACGTGGTAAACCGTTCACTGCATTTTAAGCACTGACGGCGTCTTTTAACTTGGGTACCATCAGCCACTAAGCGAGAGTCAATGACCTTGGTTTCTTCAGCTTGACAAAATGGACAAAACATAATCGTCTATGCATACACTGGAAAAGATTTGCATAACGCTATCACATCTTTTCGGATTCGATTAATGACTGCTTCATCTTGAATGTTGTCAATCACATCAACAATCCAGTGTGACAGGGTTTGAATTTCTTTCTCTTTAAAACCTCTTGTCGTCACAGCAGGCGTACCTAGACGCAATCCACTGGTCACAAAGGGAGAACGTGGATCATTTGGCACAGAATTTTTATTCACAGTGATATTTGCCTGCCCCAACTTTTCGTCGGCTTCTTTACCGGTTATGTCTTTACTAATTAGACTCACTAAGACCAGGTGATTTTCTGTGCCATGTGAAACAATATCCAAACCTCGTGATTGTAACGTTTCAGCCATAACCTTCGCATTGAGTAAAACTTGTTTCTGATAAGCGATAAATGATTCTTGCAAAGCTTCTTGGAAAGCGACAGCTTTTGCCGCAATAACATGCATCAATGGTCCCCCCTGGGTACCGGGAAACACAGCTGAGTTAATTTTTTTACAAAGGTCTTCATTTTTGCGAGCTAAGATCATTCCTCCACGAGGCCCACGTAATGTTTTATGGGTAGTTGTGGTAACAACATCCGCATAAGGCACAGGGGAAGGATATAGTCCAGCAGCAATTAACCCGGCAACATGTGCAATATCAGCAAGTAAATAGGCACCCACCTTGTCTGCAATTTCACGGAATCGGACCCAATCTAAAATTTGAGAGTAGGCAGAGAACCCAGCAATGATCATCTTAGGCTTCTCTTTAAGAGCCAATTGTTCTAAAGCATCGTAATCGATTAAACCTGTTTCAGCATCAATACCATATTCAACCGATTGATATATTTTACCGGAAAAGTTAACTTTTGAACCATGACTTAAATGACCGCCATGGGGTAAGGCCATTCCTAAAATTTTATCGCCAGGTTTGAGTAGAGCAAGCATGACCGCTTCATTCGCTTGAGAGCCGGAATGTGGCTGTACATTCACATAGTCTGCATTAAATAATTTTTTTGCTCTTTCTATTGCCAATTCTTCAGCAATATCCACATACTCACAACCGCCGTAATAGCGTTTACCAGGATATCCTTCCGCGTATTTATTCGTTAACACAGATCCTTGCGCAGCCAATACCCTAAGGCTTGCATAGTTTTCTGAAGCAATCAGTTCAATATGATCTTCTTGGCGTTGTAACTCGCCGGAAATTGCCTTCCATAACTGGGGATCAAACTCTGCAAGTATCTGATTCTGATTCATAACACTATCCTTTACTCGATTGAGGACTTAACAATGATATCATTGCGAACTGTGTGGACATCTCCAACTGACTCGGCAATTTGCCCTGCTATCATTTTGGTGCGATTACTGCTGACAAAACCACTCAACTGGACCTGATCTTTATAGGTTTTTACTTTGATTGAAAACCCTTTCGTACCAAGTTTATCTACAAGCTTTGCTTTAATTTTAGCTGTTATAGCAGAACTATCAAGGTATTCGCCCGTACTTTCAGAGGTGGGTGTTGCAGCGCAAGCGACAACAAAACAGATGACAGCAACAAAATATAGCCACTTCGTTAATTTCATGAAGCAAAATCCTCAACTTAACGACAAATTGAAATCAGTGTATCACATACCTAAAAAACTTCAAATTAAACAGATGAATTAGCGAAGATAATGACAGCATATTGGACAACACATTTATTTCCCCCCTCCCCAGCCCAGGGGAAGGAGGTAACCAATGGATTCAATAGGATTAATAATTATTTGTCAGTGCATTTACCCTGGATTTAGCAACGATCGTACCATTAGCTGATTGCGCAGCATGACGCTCCTTTTCCAATTGTTCATTTGGCTTTTTGCGATTTGAATCAAGCGTCGCGCGGCCATGAGACTGAGGACCTGAGGGTGGATTCACCGCAACTCGCCCATGAGTTTGAGGAGCTGGAGATGGATTAACAGCTGCCCGACCATGAGTTTGAGGAGCTGGAGATGGATTAACGGCTGCCTGACCATGAGTTTGAGGAGCTGGAGATGGATTAACAGCTGCCCGACCATGAGTTTGAGGAGCGGCAGGTGGGTTAACAGCTACCCGACCATGTGTCTGAGGAGCGGCAGGTGGGTTAACCACTACTCGACCATGACGATTCGCAGGACTCGGTACAACCACAACTCGTTGGCTATTTTCATTTCGACGATGATGCTGACCATCCACCCTTTTGCCATGATGATTAGGCGGCAAAGGGTGATCATGACGGTTTGGTGGTTCTATATGATAGAACATCTCGTCAGTCATCATTTCACAACCGGTCACGATAGCAGCGGCTGATAGTCCTACAAGGAGAACTCGCAAATATTTTACCATGGAAAACCTCTTAAAAATGATATCCATATGGGTTAGTTAAAATCATGTTGTATGAACACAGGGCAACCAATTCAGATTAAAGAAACCATCCTATTTATTATTTACTTTTGCCTTCACTGTTTTGCCCATCATTCTTTCAGGAATAATGATTGATGAATTAACTGAAACATAACCATCTAAATAGACATATCCATCGAAGCCCGAAATAGTCAAATTCATACCAGGCATGCAACCGAAATAATATAAAACAATGTATTGGTTAGTTTGATGTGGATACATATCAAACGGTTGTAAAAACTCTCCATCAAGGTATTGACCTTCGATATGGACAGGTAAACTGGAGGGGTTGATGACCTCAATTTCACAATACCCTGGTAATTTCGTCGTATTCTGTTGTGATTTGATTTGATCGCTTCCTTGTTTGGCGGGATAAAAATGTCGGTTACCCGCAAAAATAAACGTGCTTGATAAAACTAAAATAAAAACCAGTACTTTTTTCATATCGACAACCGCCATGGACTAAAAAAGTGCATACTACCATATTTCCTTTCATCAAGGAATAACTATTTTTTAACTCACCACACAGCCAGAAAACGCATAAATAAGTTTCTTGGGTATTGCTATTTGATATGGTATATTCAAATGATTATTTTTCTAAAACCAATCCCTTTATGACCATACGCGGCAAAATTGTATTCGGCTTAATTCTCTTCGTATTTATAGCACTAGTTGCATTTAATATTATTAAAGATTATGCGATTAAGAAATTTTTCGAAGGATTTCAACCCCCGCCTGCGACAATATCAACGGTAAAAGCAAAACAAATGGATTGGCATCCATCCTTAGATGCTGTCGGTAATATCAATGCCCAGTATGGTGTGGATGTTAACTCAGAAGCCAGTGGGAATGTTCGAGAAATCCATTTTCAATCCGGCCAAAATGTCAAAAAAAATCAGCCTCTGATTACAATCGATGATAGCGTCGAACAAGCACAATTGAAATTTAATTTAGCAGAACTTGATTTAAAAAAGCTGAGTTTTGATCGTCAAGACAAACTTTTCAGAAAAGGTGCGGCACCAAGTTCCAATGTCGATGAAGCACGTGCAAATCTCGATCAAGCCCAGGCCAATGTTGAAAAAATTAGAGCCCAAATTCAACAAAAACACATTACCGCACCTTTCACAGGGAAATTAGGTATTCGTCTTATCAACCTCGGCCAATATATCTCGCCAGGACAAACAGCGATTGTTACTCTCCAGTCATTAGATCCCTTATTCTTAGAGTTTTACCTACCTGAACAACAATTAAACAAAATACGGGTTGGTCAGCCTATCCGATTCCATGTCAGCGAATACCCAGACTTGCTTTTCGTTGGCAAAATTTCTGCTATCAATTCTAAGGTGGATATCAGAACACATAATATCAGAGTCCAAGCAACTATTCCCAATTGCCCCACCAATGCACTTAAGAACCCATTAAAGTCTCCCATGGTTAGTGCTAAAAAAGAGCCCGGCAGTGACCGAGTCATTGTTAACTGTCAATCTCAAAAAAACGAACAGCAGAATGTCTCCAATTTTAGTTTTATTCCAGGTATGTTTGCGAGTATTGAGGTGGTTCAGCCAGTGATTCCCAATCAAATCGTTTTACCAGCCACTGCGATAGCCTATAGTCTCTACGGTGACTCTGTGTATGTCATAAAACAGCGTCCTTCAAAACAAAAAGACGGTGAGCCCGAATTATATGTCCAACAAACCTTTGTACGCACAGGCGAACAACAAGGCAATCATATTGTCATCACCCATGGACTAAAACCAGGTGATGAAGTCGTCAGTTCAGGACAACTTAAGCTTCAAAATGGTTCGCGCGTAAAAATTAACAATTCCGTTAAAATGCCTGATGTTAAAGACATTGACAAGTTAGGTGAATAAAGCATTAAACCATGAAATTAACAGATATATTCATTAAAAGACCGGTATTATCAATTGTAATTAGTTTACTGATTCTACTCTTTGGTTTGAATTCGATTGGTACGATGGAAATTCGACAATTTCCGCGTATGAATAACACTGTCATTACCATTACAACCAGTTATCCCGGAGCCGATGCTGAAATAATAGCCGGATTTATTACAACCCCCCTTGAAGCCGCTGTCGCCAGCGCTGAAGGGGTAGACTATATGACCTCCTCAAGCATCCAAGGACTTAGCACTATCACGTTGAACATCAAATTAAATTTTGACCCGCAAATTGCTTTCACTGATGTCATGTCTAAAGTTCAACAAACATTAAATCAACTTCCTCCCGAATCACAGCGGCCGGTTATTATCAAAAAATCGGATATGTCTACCCCACTCATGTATATCAGCTTGGATAGTGTTGAATTAACACCAGAACAAATTACTGACTATGCTATCCGCGTGGTTCAACCCCAATTAGAAACGGTCGATGGTATTGCTTCAGCAGATATTCTAGGCGGTAAGACCTACTCAATGCGCATATTTCTTGATCCGGATAAAATGGCTGCTTTAGGGGTCAATGCAAGTGATGTTAGTCAGGTTCTTGCTAATAATAATTTTCTAACAGCAGCAGGAAAAACCAAAGGACAGTATGTTGCAATCAGTCTGAAAGCCAAAACCGATCTTAATAATGCAGAAACATTCAGTAAATTAATTGTTAGAAGTGACGAAAATTCTATTATCCGTTTAAGAGATATCGGGACTGTTAAATTGGGTTCTCAAGATTATAACAGCAGTGTTAGTTTTAATGGTAAAAAAGCTGTTTTTATAGCACTTACCCCGACGCCTTCCGCTAACCCACTCACCGTCATCAAAAACGCCAAGGATTTGTTTCCAAGTATCGTCAAGCAATTCCCTCCCGCTTTATCAGGTATGGTTGTTTATGATGCAACGGAATTTATTCGTGCTTCTATTCGAGAAGTTGTGCGGACGATTGGCGAAGCAGCAATCATTGTTGTCATTGTGATATTTCTATTTCTGGGATCCATTCGTTCGGTTCTCATCCCAATTGTAACGATCCCATTATCGCTCATTGGCGTGTGTACGTTTATGCTCGCCTTAGGCTATTCTATCAACCTACTGACGCTGCTTGCATTTGTTTTAGCAATCGGGTTAGTCGTCGATGATGCGATTGTCGTGGTGGAAAATGTTCATCGCCACATAGAAAAAGGACTAAGCCCCTTCAAAGCCGCCTTAATTGGCGCAAGGGAAATTACCACACCGATTATCGCTATGACAATCACACTGGCTGCGGTATATGCGCCGATTGGATTTTTATCGGGTCTAACTGGGGCGTTATTTAAAGAATTTGCGTTTACTTTAGCCTCTGCCGTAATCATATCAGGTGTTATCGCCTTAACGTTATCCCCCATGATGTGTTCCCGAATTTTGTCCACGGAAGATACAAGCGGAAAATTAGTCCTTTTTCTCGATAGAACATTTGAAAAATTGAAACATCGCTACAAACGAACGCTCGATAATGTACTCAATATCCGCTCGAAAGTCCTTATCATAGCCGTGGTCGTATTAGCTATTCTACCTTATCTTTACCTGAAAACACCGTCCGAGACAGCCCCTGAAGAAGATCAAGGTTTCTTTTTCGTGATAAGCAGTGCACCACAATATGCATCTATCAACTACATCGAAACATTTACAGATACGTTCAATGCCATTTATCGAAGCTTCCCTGAAACCGTCAATCATTTTATTATTAATAGTACCCCCATTATTTCTGGCATGGTGCTTAAACCTTGGGGTGAAAGGGTCTCGCAGTTTACCTTAAAGGAAGCCCTCCAGCACAAATTAGACTCTGTTGCTGGCCTTAATACTTTTGCCGTGATACCACCACCACTTCCTGGCGGAGGTGAAGGCACCCCTCTGCAGTTTGTTATTAAAACAACCAATGATTTTCAAAGCTTGTATCATGTATCCAATGAATTGATCAATAAAGCCAGACAAAGTGGTTTGTTTATTTTCTTAAATAACAGCCTGCGATTTGATCAGCCTCAACAAGTATTTGAAATAAATCGTTCAAAAGCATCCGATCTAGGTCTTGATATGCGACAAATTGGAAGCTCACTAACCAGTGCCCTATCGGGTAATTATGTTAACTACTTTAACCTGCTAGGACGCAGTTACCAGGTTATACCGCAGCTGGATAGAAAGTATCGTCAAACGCCAAAACAATTAACTGATCTCTACATGAGGACGAGCATCGGCCAGATGGTACCTTTATCAACGGTTGTTAATCTTAAACAAGAGACCCAACCCAATGAGCTTAGTCACTTTCAACAGTTAAATGCAGCCACCATTCAGGGTGTTATGATGCCGGGTGTCACCCTTGGACAAGGTATACAATATCTACAAGAACAATCCCAAAAGATATTACCTAAAGGGTTTACCATGGATTATGGTGGTCAGTCCCGTCAATATGTTCAAGAAGGAAATGTGCTGTTATTTGCCTTTTTTATGGCGGTATTAATTATTTATCTTGTCTTATCCGCTCAATATGAAAGTTTCCGCGATCCGCTAATCATATTAGTCTCAGTGCCCATGTCAATATGCGGCGCGTTGATTCCACTAAACTTAGGTTTAGCATCGATTAATATCTACACGCAAGTTGGCTTAATTACACTGATAGGATTGATATCAAAGCACGGGATTTTAATTGTTGATTTTGCAAATCACCTACAGCAAGAAAAAAACCTCTCGAAAAGGGAAGCAGTCGAGGAGGCTGCTGCCATTCGCTTAAGGCCCATCCTGATGACCACCGCAGCCATGGTATTTGGCGTGGTTCCATTGTTGATGGCTTCTGGTGCAGGTGCGGTAAGTCGCTTTAACATCGGTCTAGTGATTTCAACAGGTTTACTAATCGGAACACTCTTTACATTGTTTATCATTCCAACCATGTATACCTATATCGCAGCAGACCATCGTGCAAGTAAAACTGAATTGGTTTGATGAAATCTTCAATTTTCCTGGGTTTATTGATAGAATGGGCCCTTTTAATAGATAGTAGAAATAGCCATGGATAAAACCTACTCACCTGATAACATAGAGCGCCGTTGTTATGAGAACTGGGAGAAAAAAAATTATTTCTCGCCTAGAGGTGATGGAGAATCATTTTGCATAATGCTACCTCCACCAAACGTAACAGGCAGTCTACACATGGGCCATGGCTTTCAATATACAATCATGGATGCATTGTCTCGCTATAACCGCATGAACGGCAAAAAAGTACTATGGCAGCCAGGAACAGATCATGCTGGAATTTCAACGCAATTGGTTGTCGAACGTCGCCTAGAACAAGAAGGGTTGAATCGTAAAAACATGTCAAGAGACACCTTTCTAGACTATGTATGGCAATGGAAAAATGAATCCGGCGGTAAAATTACTGATCAAATGCGTCAAATGGGTGCTTCTGTCGATTGGGGACGCGAACGATTTACCATGGACGAAGGGCTATCTGAGGCCGTTCAAAAAGTGTTTATTCAGCTCTATGATGAAGGACTTATTTACCGAGGAACGCGATTAGTTAATTGGGATCCTAAATTAGGAACAGCCATATCTGACCTCGAGGTGATATCAGAAGAAGAAGATGGTTTCATGTGGCATATCAACTACCCTATTGTTGATAGCAAAGACCATTTAACGATAGCAACAACTCGACCCGAAACACTTCTTGGTGACACAGCCGTTGCCGTACACCCAGATGATAAACGATACAAACACTTGATAGGGAAATATGTTCAACTCCCTTTATGTGATCGAACGATACCCATTATTGCCGATGAATACGTGGAACAAGATTTTGGTAGTGGGTGCGTTAAAATAACCCCTGCCCATGATTTTAATGACCATGAAATCGGCAAACGACATGATCTGCCGGTCATCAAAATCATGACAAAAAAGGGAACCATCAGTAAAAATGCCCCTGTCAAATATCAAGGAATGGATAGGTTTATTGCTCGAGAACATATTGTGACTGATCTTGAGGATCTAGGTTTATTAAATAAAATAGAGCCATACAAAATCAAAGTGCCTCGTGGAGAAAAATCCAATGTCATAATTGAACCTTTGCTAACTGAGCAATGGTATGTGAAAGTTGAACCTTTGGCAAAACCAGCAATTGAGGCAGTCAAACAAGGCGAGATAAAATTTATCCCTGAAAACTGGAGTAAAACCTATTTTCAATGGATGGAGAATATTGAAGATTGGTGCATCTCTCGTCAACTCTGGTGGGGACATCGCATCCCTGCTTGGTATGACAATCAAGGAAATATTTATGTTGGTAGTAGTGAAAACGATGTTCGATATAAATATCAGCTCGATGAAGATATTAGCTTAAAGCAAGATGAGGATGTCTTAGACACCTGGTTCTCCTCTGCCCTTTGGCCATTTTCAACCTTAGGTTGGCCTGAGCAAACAGAAGAGCTTACAACATTTTATCCGACATCTGTTTTAGTAACAGGGTTTGATATTATCTTTTTCTGGGTAGCCCGGATGATTATGATGGGGCTCAAATTTACTGGCCAAGTACCTTTTAAAGAGGTGCTCATCACGGGTTTAATTCGAGATAGCGAAGGGAAAAAGATGTCTAAGTCGAAAGGAAATGTATTAGATCCTTTAGATATTATTTATGGCATCAGTTTAGATAATTTATTAGAAAAACGCACATCGAATTTGATGTTGGAATCAACCCGCAAACAAATTATAAAGGCAACACAAAAGGAATTTCCCCAAGGCATTGAAGCACATGGTACGGATGCGTTGCGATTTACGTTTTGCTCAATGGCATCAACCGGACGAAATCTACGTTTTGACCTCAATCGAGTCGCTGGCTACCGAAACTTCTGTAATAAATTGTGGAATGCATCACGATACGCCTTAATGAATGTCGATGAAGAAAGCGGTGATTTAGGGGATGGTCCCTTCCAATATAGCCCATCGGATCAGTGGATATTGTCAAGGTTGCAAAACACCATCGCCTTATGTCGTCACTATTTTGAAAGTTACCGTTTTGATTTGCTTGCAAATGCCATTTATGAATTTGTATGGCATGAGTATTGTGATTGGTATTTAGAACTATCCAAACCCGTCTTACAAGACGACCAAGCTTTGGGCTCGATGAAACGAGGAACGAGACGAACACTTATCCATGTGTTGGATCAAATATTGAAATTACTCCACCCAATCATGCCGTTCATTACCGAAGAAATTTGGCTTCGAATTAAGCGATTCACCAGCCAGAGCCTTGAGAGTATTACAATTAGCGAATACCCAATTGTTCATCCAGAATATATCCGGCCAGAAACGGAAGAAGAAATTGAATGGCTTAAAACGGTCATCCAAGTCATTCGAACCATCCGCAGTGAAATGGGGATATCACCAAGCAAATCGGTTCCGTTAATTCTCCGTAATGTATCCGAAAAAGACAAACAACGATTAGATAAACATCAGAAGCTACTCATCAGTATGAGCAAGGTTTCCCCTATAACCCTTCTTGAGAAACATGAAAGCGTCCCTCCCTCAGCAACTGGCGTCGTTGAAGGATTGGAAATTTTCATACCAATGGCGGGGTTAATAGATAGAGACGCCGAGCTCGCTCGACTAAAAAAAGAAATAGCAAAATTAGAGAAAGATAAACAGGATGTATCAACCAAACTGTCGAATGCAAACTTTGTCAAAAAAGCACCTGCTGAGGTAATTATGAAAGAAAAAGAACGGCTTTCCAACACAGAACAGACATTGACAAAGCTTCGACAGCAATTCGCTAATATTGAAAATTTGGATAGTTAAATCGGAGAACCTTGCATGGATGAAATTGTGATTGAATCATTGAGTCTACAAACACGCATTGGCGTTAATCAATGGGAACAAGCTATTGATCAATGTTTGTTAGTAGACCTTCATCTTTATGTGGATTTCAAAGCGATAAATGACCATATTGACGAAACCATCAACTATGACTTGATTAGTCAACATATTAACGCCTATGTAACGAAAAAATCATTCCAACTCATTGAAACCGTTGCTAATGACATTGCCCAAGAGATATTGACGAACTTTCCCATCCAACAGGTAAAAATTGTGGTGAATAAGCCGTATGCACTCAAGCAAGCTAAAAATGTCAGAGTTATCGCCATTCGTAGCAAGACCGTCTAAAGTGCATCATGTTATGAGAACTTTAACCTAAAGACATTTGTTTGGTACTATCCACCAATTTTATAAATTGTTGTAACTCGCAAGACACCCCACCACATGCAGGAATTGAAACAGGTTGGCCATTATAGGTGATTTTCACCTGATAGTAGTCTTGGCCACTTTCGTAAAGTGAAAAATTAAGATTTGAGGCATACGTGGGAACTTGCTCCAAGGGTACCCCTAAAAAACTTAATGCACCCGCAATTGTCGTATCATGTGCTGACAGCAGGACATATTTCAGCTTAGAACTTTGTTGACTGCCTTTATCGAGGTAGTTGGCAATATTGGTCATGAGTTTACCACAATAAACAGTTGCAACCTGTTTAGGCTTTAATTGCGCTGTAAAAGCCCAATGGCTGGCCTTGATGATGGTATCAATATCGTCTGAACTTAATTGGCTTGGCATTGGGGCATGATGAATTTTGTGAATATACAAAGCATCGCCGAGTAATTGCAGATCCGACAAGCTCTGAATTTGTAGCCCAAGCAAATTGCTCCAAAGTGTGTATTTAGTCTTAAGCTCATTATTTTTTTGTTGCCATTCAACCGTCGAATACACATATTGCTCCATCAGCTTAGCTCTCTCTTCATGGCTGACGTACTGATCGATCACTTGATCATATTTTGCCGGTGAACTAAATACCGGAATGGGTTGAAATGCATGCGGCAATGCAGGAGCTGAGTTTCCCGTTGTTTTAGGTCCAGTTCCGGGAGGGTATAATCCCATTAGCAATGATTGTGCACTCATATGTGTGCGATCGAAATAGGTGGCATATACATTGATTAATCCTTGTTCATAACAGTCAGGCAACAGGTGTGTTTGTTCAATGTATTTTTTACGAAAGGTCTTACCTAAATTGTATTCTTGCTGCATCCCTTCAGCAGTTAACTGTCCGAATCCTTCTTGCCAATGGTAATCGACAGATGGTAGTGAAATAAATGGGGTTCTATCGCCATGTCGAATAATATCGATGGCAAAAATCAGTTTGTCGTGAGCAAATATGGCGGATGGAATACATAGGAATAACACTGTGCCTAGACGAAGTAAACTGCTCATACTTCTGACTCCCTGATAAGAACGTTAAATCAGCTATGGGATAGAAAAAAAATCCCTCTAATTTGGACGTTGGGCTTCACCAACTTGATAAATCAACGAAGGCTGTTTAAAACGCAAATCTTTGCTTAAACTATTTGCAACAGCAATCATGAGTTGCCCACCATGCATAAATGGATTAGCACTCACACCACCATAGGTTGTAATTTCTTCCACTTGTTCAAATTGATTCCCATTCCAACGGTATAACGGAGACTTCAACACACTCACTGGTTTCTCTCGACTACCAGTTATGAAGTTAATCCTTAATAGGTAATCATCACCTTTGTATTTAAAGTAGGTAAAATTACGTCCTCCAGTTCCGTTTAATGTTTGCAAAGGCTCCCATTTTCCTTGTTTAAACTGATAAATCATTGAATTATGATTGATATTTGCAAAAGCCAATAAGGATTTATCCCCTATCTTCATGTACTTAAAGACTCTCCCACCACTGCCTGGAAAATTTTGAAATGTTTGAAATGATCGGCCATTCCATTGGTAAATCATTGAGTGATTGACATGATCGGCAAGCGCCAAATAATACTGACCGTCCATTTCAAAGAACTCCCAGGAATAAGCCCAAGTAGAAGCGATTGTTTGAAAAGGTTGAAAAGAATGGCCATCCCATTCATAAATCATTGAATTTGTACTTAAACTTGATTCAGATAATGATTTAATAATGCCATTAGCTTGGGCTAGAAAATGTCGTTCACCAATTTGAAAATGTCGCCATTGTTTAGTTGCTAAATTAAAAAACTGCTGAATTGGATAAAATCGTTTTCCATCCCACTGATATAATTTCGAGTAGGTGTTAATATTGTAGGGCGCATGCGGGCCCGATCGGATTGAAGCAACTGCTATATACGGAATGTTATTAATGGAAAAAAACTCAACGCCTTCATTGCCATGACTTGGAATGGATTGTAACGGCGTAAACAGCCCCTTTCCTTCCCGCAAAATTATGACATCAACATCCGAGTTGCCGCCATTCATATTCGCCGGTGTGTGAGGAATATCTTTGGCAAGCTGTGCGACAGCTAAATAACGTTGTCCATCTATCTCAAAGGGAGTTATCTCTCGAGTCCCCTGAGCATCAATGGTTATCCACGGCTTTAAAATAGGTTGCGAATAAGCTGAAATAACCGTCAGAAGCAATGCACAAAACAAATGGGGCCTCATTTTACCTCTCCTATCGGTGGATTATTGGTAGGATAAGCGGTGATTCCTTCAGGAAAACCATCCGTAAAACCAGGTATTGCCACTTTTTCTGCTTGCCAATTTTTTGCAGCTAACTCGCCTGCCATCCAAAACCCTACCGTATTAGACAACATTTCTTGAGGGTCCTGTAATGAATGCTTAAGCCTGACTAAAAAATCTCTTACATCCGATGCCTTCGAATAGGAATAATCGCCAGGCAAAGCAGGTCTACCTGGTACAAAAATGGTGTCAAGGCTTGTAAACACTTCGGCAGCAGTCTTCTCACGATTTTTAGTGCTCATCCATACTTGGTTTTTATAGTAATTGTAACTATCTTCTGATAATACCTTTTGCCCTAGATCTGATTTTACATCAGCGTATGGCGCAATTATTATATTAGAAGCTAATAAGGTATTATTTGATAATGCTTGAAAGAACGGAACAAACCAATTCGTACCTTTTGTCAAACCAGCAGTGACATTTGCCCCGGCCACAAAACGAATCACAATCATCGCATGGGGCCAATCTATCTGTTTGTCTTTTATTTCTTGGTGGATTTCGTCCATACTCTGTAAAGCCGTGAACATAAATGTTCCCACCATAATATTATTAAACGGGATGGGATATTGTTTATTACCCTTTAGAAAATTATTCTGAACATCTTGCAAATCAAACTTCCCACCATTTAATACAGATACAATATAGTTTCCAGACATCGACAAGCCATAATCGAACATTGCGAGAATTTGTGACTCATGCGTCTTCCATGGTTGAATATTAGCCTGTTTTATCCACTCGCCAGTGTCATTTAATTTTCTTACCGCTTTAATATTGGTTAAGAGCTGTTGCATTGCTGGTTTCCATGCATTACTACCGGATGCTTTGATTTCTGCTAAGTAAGATAATGCCGGGCCAATATGTGATAATGACGTCATTTCATAGAACCCTGTGGAAGGATTAGTACGCAACAATTTGCTATAGACTAATTGACGTTGGTTATCGTAAATATAAATAGTTGAATTAATTAATAGAATAAGCAGTCTGTTATCGTTTTTGTTAGATTGTTGTTGATTTTCCGCATCCACCAATATTTGAGGGATTGTTTTTTGATTCGCCGGGAATCCTGGAGTACTCGAGCCAGTAAAATCAAAATACAGATTCATAAACGGTTGTGGTGTTGTGTAAGCATATGTGACACCAACCATCAAGAACAAAATTCCAAAAAGAAAGAGACGCCTCATGAGTCGATCATCATAAAATAAGGTTACCTATATTTAGCACACAAATTGATTGTAAATCAAATAATTGGCAGATTATTTTGATGATTTTCGTGCTCACAATAGGCTCGTTTTTCGATTCTTATCTGTTGTGTTTTCACATCGTCTAACCCCTAAAAATCAATCGTATAACGCTTGCAATTACAAGGTCCTTAGGTATAAACTGAAGAGTATATTTATTGGCAAAGGAAACGACATTGAGCAAGATAATTGTTATCACATCCGGTAAAGGCGGTGTAGGAAAAACCACTACGTCAGCTGCTTTTGCTTCTGGATTAGCTATGGCTGGCCATAAAACCGTCGTCATAGACTTTGATATTGGGTTACGAAATCTTGATATAATTATGGGGTGTGAGCGGCGTGTCGTTTACGATTTCGTTAATGTCATTAATGGGGATGCGAGCCTAAATCAAGCCTTGATCAAAGATAAACGAATTCAAAATCTCTCGATTTTACCAGCATCCCAAACACGAGATAAAGATGCACTAACGCTTGAAGGCGTTGAACGTGTTATCGAAGAACTCAAAAAATCATTTGATTTCATTGTTTGTGACTCACCTGCTGGGATTGAATCCGGGGCGTTAATGGCCATGCATTTCGCTGATCATGCGATAGTTGTTACCAACCCCGAAGTTTCTTCCGTACGCGACTCTGACCGGATTTTAGGTATTTTGGCAAGTAAAAGTCGACGGGCCATTGAAAATCTTGAGCCGGTTCAAGAACATTTACTTTTAACGCGTTATGATCCGACACGTGTTGAAATTGGTGAAATGCTATCTGTAAACGATGTCACAGAAATATTGGCGATTCCATTAATCGGCGTTATCCCCGAGTCTAAAGCTGTCTTAAAAGCTTCGAATACAGGTACTCCTGTCGTATTGGATGAGCAGAGCGACGCAGGGGTTGCCTATCAAGATGCGATTGCACGATTTTTAGGTGAGAATAGGCCAATGCGATTTATTAGCATTGAGCGCAAAGGCTTTTTAAAACGCATCTTTGGAAAGTCAAAAGAGGAGGCCACGATATGAGTCTTTTAAAATTTTTACGAAAAAGACCAAACACAGCCTCTGTCGCGAAAGAACGCTTACAAATCATCATTTCTCACGAGCGTTCACAACGATCACAGCCGGATTATCTGACAAAACTACAAGATGAAATATTAGAAGTCATCGCTAAATATGTACCAATAAGTCGCGATCAAGTGAATGTCACTCTCGAAAAAGATGGTGATAACGCTATACTAGAACTGAATGTCACCATGCCCGAAGAGGCCTTTGAAGAAGTTCATTAGTTCCCAAACTGCTTAACATTAGCCTACAAGCGCACCTGATGTGCGCTTGGATTTAATTAACAAAATCCCAATTGTCAGAATGTTGCCGATTCACTATCTGATTTACTTTTCGTCTTGGCCTTGCCAACAACCAGTCGACGAAGTTCATCCATATCAAAATCATCCACTTTGATAACGGCTTGTCTAGCTTGTTCTGCTTCCATTAGTTGACTCGCCTCATCTGCAGTAAGTTGACCTAGGTGTTCTGCCTGTTTAATCTGATCATGAACCGTTAACCCTTGTATTTTATGAGCACGAACGGCTTTTATAAATTTTTTCTCTGTATCAGCAACCGTTACAATCTTAATAAACGCTTCTTCCATCCGACCGACTGGGCAATTTGCAACAGGTTCTTTATAGACTAATCTCGTTAACCTTTCTCGCGTCGGGCAAGTTGTGGTTAACAATTTTGCTAACTTCTTACCAAGCGCATCCGATGGGACTTTGCGTTGTGGACCAAAAGGTAGCATGATTAACTTTAAGAAACCTTTAGCCCAAGCTATTGGGAAATTCTGAATAATACCCTGGAACGCTTGCTCTATTTCAAAGAGTAATTGCTGAGCTGCCCAATCAACGACTGGCTTATCCACCGCAGGTTCTCCATCGCTCTCGTATCGCTTTAGCACAGCAGATAAAAGGTAAAGTTTCGATAAAACATCACCAAGCCTTGCAGATAAAGATTCCATACGTTTCAACGCACCACCAAGTAATGCTAAGGAAAAGTCAGCGACAAATGCAAAATTAGCGCTGTATTGGTTGATAGCTTGATAATACGGTTTTGTTATCATCGAAGGCGCGGGGGTTCCTTTGGCTTTGGTAAATAGGAAGACAAGGGAACGGGCAAAATTGGACATCGTATAGCCAACATGCCCCCAAAATGCTTTATCAAAGGCTTGTAAATCATTTTTACGAGCCGCTTCCATTTCAGCAAAGACATAAGGATGGCATCGAATCGCCCCCTGGCCAAAAATAATTAAACTTCGAGTTAATATATTTGCGCCTTCAACGGTGATGCCAATGGGCGCTTGTTGATAACCCCGGCCAAGATAATTTTCAGGTCCTAAGCAGATGGCCTTACCACCATGGATATCCATCGAGTCCATGCCTATCTGTCTTGCTCGTTCTGTGGTGTGGTATTTTAATATCGCACCAACAATGGCTGGTTTTTCACCTTGATCAATCGCGGCAGTCGCTAGCGTTAATGCCGAATCAATGATATAGGTATTACCTGCTATGCGAGCAAGTGGCTCCTCAATACCTTCAAATTTAGCAATAGGTTGATCAAACTGAGTTCTAATTCGTGCATAAGCACCCGTTGCCAAAGCAATAAGTTGAGCGCCTCCTAATGCGGACGAAGGTAATGAAATGGCACGACCAGCACTTAAGCACTCCATTAACATAGACCACCCTTTTCCTGCCATCTCAGCACCACCAATGATATAGGAAATGGGAATAAAGACATCTTTGCCCTGCGTGGGTCCATTCATGAAAGCTGAATTAAGTGGGAAATGACGTCTGCCCGTCCTAACGCCCGGTAAATTTGAGGGAATTAAAGCACAAGTAATTCCAATGTCACTCTTCTTATTGAGTAAATTATCGGGGTCATACAGTCTGAATGCTAAACCAACAACCGTTGCCACAGGAGACAACGTAATGTATCGCTTATCCCAATTTAGACGTATGCCAATGACTTCCTCACCATTAAAATTGCCACGACAAACAACGCCTGTATCCGGAATTGAGGCTGCATCAGAGCCAGCATTTGGTCCTGTAAGCGCAAAACATGGAATATCAGTTCCATTCGCTAGTCTTGGTAAATAATATTCTCGTTGTTCTTTCGTGCCGTATTTTAGCAGCAATTCAGCTGGCCCTAGGGAATTAGGAACGCTGACGGTGGTGGCAACTGAAACCGATCGCGAGTAAAGCTTTACGAGAACTTCCATTTGAGCCGTTGCTGAAAATCCTAAGCCACCATATTCTTCTGGAATAATCATGCCAAAAAAGCGATTAGTTCTGATAAACTGCCACATTTCCTCGGGTAAATCAGTACGATTATGGGTAATATCCCAATCATCAATCATTTCACACAAGGTTCGAACGGGCCCATCTATAAAGGCTTGCTCTGCTTTCGTTAACTTGACAAGTGGTGCTTGCTGCAACTTACTGAAGTCTGGCTTACCAGAAAAAATTTCACCTTCCCAACTCACTGTACCAGCTTCTAAAGCTTCTCTTTCAGTCGAAGACATGGAAGGCAAGTTCTTTTGCAATATTTCTAGAACTTTGCGCGTGATCGCTAAACGAATTGGTGAAATGCTTCCAAGTAAAGCAACCAAGGTAATCGAACATAAAAGGAATGTTGAAAACCAACCAAAGGCCGCTAATTGCGTGGCAACGGCTGATAATATGGCAAACGATATTAACCATATCTGAACGGATGCTTCCTTTGCCATTAAGGTCATTATAACGGAAGTAACACCAATAAAAATGAGTAAGTCAATCACTTCACTCTCCTTGCTATAAGCTGTTGGATAATATACCTATATGGAAGTGGATATCCAAGACACAGCATGGAATTAGGGATACCCCGGGTCTTATATATATCAAATGTTCCGACTATAGGTCATTCATTATTCCCAGATAAATCATTCTATTATTTTTTATTAACTGTTGTCAGGCAGCTAGGTTTTCTCACAATTAAAACGATGATTCGTTTCTTGGGATTATTTTAGAGTAATTGAACTGGAAAGATAAAACAATAGGCCTATGATCAGTATAGCACGCCATGGTTAATCATATACCCGTGATCATTCAAAATGCTCCTATTGAAGTTTCGTGGATATCGGGTATCTTTTCACGAAAGCATTATTTCCAACTCTAATTTAATTTTTTTAGCCAGTTCTATAGGTGATTCAAAAGGCAACATATGAGTCCCTGGCATACTCACTGAACGAATCCCATGTTGTTTTCTCATATGACTTAAATCAAAGGAATCAACAACGTTTGACTTATTACCATAAATCATCACACAAGGGCACGTTAGATGACCAATATAATCAGGTAACATATGTGGAATTGTACGATAAATTAAATATTCGATTTGCCGATCATAAGCCAGATCATAGCCTGTGTTCGATTTGATCAAACCATAATCAATGTAATCCTGTAAACAAGCATCGGTAAACGTTTGGAACACGGGTTTACTTTTCAGATACCTTAAAAGATGTTCCTTGTCTGGCCAATGCGTTCTCCGTCCTCTTGTTCGCTCAGCGGGTGTAACCTTATCGATTAATCGAATTTTTTTTGCTATTTTTAACAACATTGATTTGATTGGCCCAATAACAGGGGAATCAATCATGACCACCGCTTTTATCAACTCAGGACGCTGTACTGCAGCAAGAAAGCTAAGGATACCGCCAAGGGAATGACCCACTGCCACAACAGGATTATGGGACTGCTCAACAATGCTTTCTATCACTTCATCCACAAGGGTATGCCAATTTTCACCAACTGGAAAATCGGGATTATGGCCAACTTTTTCAATGACATTAACATCATATTCATCCGCTAATGATTGTAAAAGTTGCCGATAACAGGAAGACGGGAAGCCATTGCCATGAGTAAAATGAATGATGGGTTTCATAATCGGGCTATTGAACGTAAATTTCGTTTAACAAAGATAATGGCAAATGAAAAATAAGTTGCCACTAATGCTAGCCAAACATAACCCATCATACTTCTGTTATAACCGCATACAGCCATTATCTGCAAAACAAAAAATGCCGGGGTTGAGGCAACGAATAATAATCGACAAGATTGCTTGTAATACAACTGCACCTTAAAAATCGTTTGACTCACAATTTGCCCCATCATTGCAAATGCTAACAAAAATATGAGAGCAACTGTAAAATAAGTTGCTGCAACAACGGGGTAAATGACCGTTAATGTCAGCATTTTCAATCCTCGAATTTGATAGGCCTTTAAAAAAGATTCGCCATTAAAAACAAAACTTGTATCACTCGGCATTTTTATCTCTTTTACTTCTGTTACACGTTGATAATCCCTATCTTCAAAGTATTTGAACGCATCGGGTATTGTGTAATAAACGCGGTCATCCAAAAATAAGAATCTTAACGAAGGATAAGTTGATTGATCAAATTTTTTGATTGAACCTGTATTGTCAAGGATCGTTTCGACTTGCCCCCGATCATTCTTGATAAAATAGGGCATTTTTTTATCAAATTTGAGTTTACCGCTTACATAGGGAATATCAGGTATTTTTTGGAAGGGTTTGATGATAACATCATTGAAAAAATGATCCATGCCAATCATGTATTTTATAGAGAAAGGAATACAAAATACCCAAGTCATCAGCAATAAATATAACAAACCGATACCACGCCAGCGCTTATACACATCCCAATATAACAAATCACTAAAAAAAGATAACACAAGCGCCTGCCAATAATTATATTGGCGTTGCGTCTCTAATTTTAAGGATGTGCCTTTCAATTGTGTCACCATATGACCCTTTATATTCGTTGACCAGTTTCGGCATCAAACACACTTACCTTTTGCCAATCAAACGATAAATATACCTCATTGTGCACGAAACTATGCGTAGCTGCAACTCGAACTACAAAGGGCATTTCATACCCGAAAACAGAAACCCTTAACAGTAAATCTGCCCCCATATTTTCAACAAAAATAACGTCCCCTTTCAACATCCCACGCTCATGACTCACCTGAACATGCTCAGGTCGAATAATCAAATTAACCGCTGTATCAGCCGTTAGATTGGCGTTCTCAAGTTGCTGATTAATCATCGCAATTTTTCCAGGCAATTCAACTCTTTTACTATCTTTTGATACGATAGCTGGTACTTGATTGACAGGATAATGCCCAGTAAATTGGGCAACAAATTGTGTTTGCGGTTGGTTATAGAGTTGCATTGGCTCATCAATTTGCTCAATCCTTCCCCCGTTTAACACAATTACTCTATCTGCCATCGTCATGGCTTCTGTCTGATCATGGGTGACATAGATAGATGTTGCCTTAAGATTTTCATGTAACCGTTTGATTTCATAACGCATCTCTGCTCGTAAATTACTGTCCAAATTCGATAATGGCTCATCAAATAAAAACACCGAAGGGTGACGAACCATTGCTCTACCCATAGCAACTCGTTGTCTTTGCCCCCCTGACAGTTCAGCAGGTTTTCTTAGCAGCAATGGTTCGATCTGTAACATTTGCGCTGCTTCTCTCACTTTAGCGTCAATTTCAGCCTTTGGCAGGTGTTTTAATTTGAGGCTATAAGACATATTTTGGTATACGGTCATGTGGGGATAAAGCGCATAACTTTGAAATACCATCGCCATATCCCGTTCAACCGGTTTCATTTGATTAATACAACGATTGTCTAACAATATTTTCCCATCACTGATTGATTCAAGACCCGCTAGCATTCTTAATAATGTGGACTTCCCACACCCCGAAGGCCCAACAAGCACCACAAATTCCCCGCGGGATACCGAAAAATTAATGTCGGTTAAAACATCCTGTATATCAAACCGCTTAGATACATTTTTAAACGTTACAAAGCTCATCAGTGAGTCAGTCCTTTTTCAAACCATTTCTGTAAAATTAAAACAACGGCACAAGGTGGTAACAGGGCAATTAAGGCCGTACTCATTATCAAATGCCATTGAGGAATTTGATCAGCTACTCCCACTAACGCTTTCATGCCCATGACGATCGTCGATTTATCCGTCATTGTGGTAATAATCATTGGCCACAAATATTGATTCCACCCATACACAAACATGATGATAAACAATGCAGTCATCGGGGTTTTTGAAAGGGGAACAACCATATCGATGAAGAAACGAAACGGCCCTGCCCCATCCATTTTGGCGGCATGAACCAAGGATGATGGTAAGGATTTAAAAAATTGGCGAAACAAAAAAGTCGCTGTGGCCGATGCCATCAACGGCAGAGTTAACCCCGCGAAACTATTTAACCAATCTAAAGCGACAACGACTTGGAAGGTTGGCACAATTCGCACTTCTACTGGTAACATCATTGTCATAAAGATCATAGCAAATACAACCGATTTGAAACGAAATTCAAAATAAACTAACACAAAAGCCGTCATTAAAGCCATTATCACTTTTCCAAAAGCGATTAACATAGCCATCAGAAAACTATTCATTAACATCGTAAACACAGAGGCACTACCCGTCGATATCACTCCCTGCCAAAGGACTGTTTTGATATTATGCCAAAAATAACCACCGGGTAAGAGTGGCAAATTTCCTTGGAGAAACGTATCCCCTTGGTGAGAAGCAGCGATTACCGCCACATAAATTGGCGCAAAGAAAATTAGAATAAACGAAATCAATAGGATATGGATTAGCAATAGACGCTTCTTCATTGATAATGCACCTTTTTCTCAACATACCGAAACTGAAACCAAATCATTAAAGATACGACTATCATCAATATCACCGATTGTGTGGCAGAGCTGGTTGGATCAAAGGCAACAAATCCATCTTGATATACTTTATAAATTAACGTGGTTGTATATTGGGCAGGACCGCCATGGGTCATCACATCGATGATACCGAAGGTGTCAAAAAAGGCATAAATCAAGTTCATAACCAACAGAAAAAAAGTTGTGGGTGAGATTAATGGTAATTTGATTTGCCAAAATAATCGCCAAGAAGATACACCATCCAGACTAGCCGCCTCAATGATTTCTTTGGGTATTGCGCTTAATGCGGCAAAGAAGAAGAGAAAATTATAGGAAAACTGTTGCCAACTTGCCGTAATAATAATCGTTGCCATTGCTTGCAAAGGGTGGGTTAAATAATTAAATTCCATTCCAAACCATTGTGCTGTTTGTGCTACCCAGCCTAATTTTGGTTGAAATAAAAATCGCCATAAAATGGCTGCTACGGCTGGCGCCACGGCATAAGGCCAAATCAGCATCGTTTTATAGATGTTTCGTCCACCGGTGATAGCCAGCAATAAGTTAGCCATTAACACCCCCAGTATTATACAACTCGTTGTTATAGCGATGGCCAACCCTAATGTCACCACAACCGCTTGAAAATAACTGGGATCCTGGAATAAATCGATATAATTACAAAGTCCTGCCCATCGCCTGTGGAGACCGAAAGCATCGCCAAATTGAAACGATTGCCATAGTGCACTTAAGGCAGGCAGAAAGAAAAAGACAAGCGTCACAACGAGCTGTGGGGCTAAGAAGAAAATCAAAACGCGTTTATGCCGCCTAAACGGAGCCATTGGGCTAACACTCCTTCTTAATAAATTCCTTCATGTTACCTTCTTTCCAGACATGGGGAGAATGTGCCCAAAGGGCGAAAGAGGAGTTGCTGATTCGTCACAAGTTTCATGAGGCGCAGCAAAATATGGATGATATGCTTCCTTAATACGGTGTGGCACTAGCCTTCTCCCCTTTGTTTCTTTATAGTTCGTTCAAGTAATTGGGTATAGATAGGTTCATTCCCCGCTAATTGGACAATAGTCGTTGACATAAGGCATGTGATCATCAGAGGTAAAATCAGTTGGTAATTTGATGTCATCTCAACAACTAAGATGATGCCTGTTATCGGTGCTCGAACTGCAGCAGAAAATAGCCCCCCCATCCCCGCGACAGCAAACATACCAGGGTGAATACTGGCATCTGGGAATAGCCAATTTGTGAAATGAGATACCAATAAACCCAGAATAGTTCCTAATGCAAGCATGGGTGCAAATATGCCACCAGGTACACCTGTCATATAGCAAATCATGGTTGTCGCAAATCGGGCGATAAAAAGTAAAAACAAAACGCTTGCCGCTGGATAAAATGTCAATGCCTGTTCAATGATTTCATACCCTCCACCGACTGTTTGTGGCTCTAAGACAGCTAATAGACCGACCATCGCTCCAACCGCTAATATAAAAACCACCATGAACCACGTAGAGAATCGATCAGAGAGGTAGAGTAATCGCATTAAGAATTCATTAAATAACAATCCTGCAAAGCCAACAACAGCCCCAAACACAAGAAAAAGCCAAAGTGACTTCAAGCTTGGCATAGAAAAAACATCCATTGGCAGCACTGGTTGTGGGCCGATTATTATATGCAATACGATGGTTGCAACCACGCAAGCGATTATAACCATTTTGAAGTTGAGAAATGAGAAGTTAAATTCGTTGCGCATTTCTTCGATAACAAACAACACGCCTGCGAGGGGTGCATTAAATGCTGTCGCTAATCCTGCAGCAGCACCGGCGGCAATCAAGGTATCACATTTAGAGCGGGAGAGATGGCACAAACGACCCACCATTTCTCCTAAATTTCCCCCAATTTGAATCGTTGGGCCTTCTCTTCCCATGACCATTTTTGCGGCCAGAGTTAAAATGCCACCAAAAAATTTTACGGGTAATAATGTTGCCCAATGGACAGGCCTCTCATGCAACAATGCCCCTTCAATTTCCTGTACACCACTACCGCCACCCTCAGGCGCAACTTTTTTGACCAACAGCCAGACGAAAAGCACAATTCCCATGGTAATTAATGCAGAACTTAACATCATAGGAATATGATGTTGTTGCAAGTAGTGGATTAATACTCGAATCGCAAAAGCCACCTTATCAATCCCTATCTGAAATATAGAGCCGATGAAACCAGTTAATAACCCCACTATCACAGATACCAGATAGATGATGATGATTTTATCATCCTTAGTCATGTGTTAATTCCATTAAGTTATAAATCATGGTTAAGCCTGCCTGTTTTGTCATCGACAAAATGGTTTCAGGATGAAACTGTACGGCGTAAATTGGTAAATTATTATGAGCCACTGCCATCACGATACCATCTTCTGTTTCAGCTAAAACCGACAAGCATTCTGGAAATGAATTTTTATCGGCATACAGCGAGTGATAACGTCCTGCAACAAAGCAATCATCTAATTTATTAAATAGTGGATGTCGTCTTTTTTGTATAATATTGGAGGTTTTTCCGTGCATGGGATAAGACAGGGTTTTAAGTTGTCCACCAAAATACTCAACAATTCCTTGAAGACCCAAACATACCCCAAATATAGGAATATTGCGCTTTAACACCTGTTCGATGGTTTGCGACAAATCAAAATCAGAGGGCTTTCCTGGTCCTGGCGATAAGACAACCCAGTCAAAATTGTGTTTGGTTAAATAATGCATTAATTTATCATACCGACAGGTCATCACCTCCGCCCCAGTTTGGCGAAAATAATTTGCTAAGGTGTGAACAAATGAGTCCTGATGATCGACCAATAACACTTGTTTTCCATGACCCGGTAAATCGTGTTCCGTTTCTTTGATTTGATTTTCAAAGTTCGGGTTCAACATTTCCAAAAAAGCAGACGCTTTAAGTCTTGTCTCTGCTTCTTCATCCGCAGGAACAGAATCATATAAGAGTGTCGCCCCGACACGAATATTGGCTACCCCGTTGCTCAATTGAACTGTGCGTAAAACTAAGCCAGTATTTAAATCGCCATTAAAACCAAACCATCCAACAGCACCAGCATACCATTTACGGCTACTTTTCTCATGGTCTTCAATAAATTGCATGGCCCATAGTTTAGGGGCCCCCGTCACTGTAACAACCCACATGTGCGTTAAAAAAGCATCCACCGCATCGTATTCATGTCTTAAAATGCCTTCAACATGATCAACGGTATGAATTAAACGCGAGTACATTTCAATTTGCCGTCGCCCAATTACTTTGACGGACCCAGCTTCACAGATACGTGACTTATCGTTACGGTCAACATCCGTGCACATAGTCAATTCTGCTTCCTCTTTTTCAGAAGCGAGTAACGTTTGAATGTTGATAGCATCCTCAATCGCATTGTTGCCTCGTTTAATGGTGCCTGAAATCGGGCATGTTTCAACCCGTTTCCCTTGTAAACGGACGTACATTTCTGGTGAAGCACCGACTAAAAATTCACCTTCCCCTAAGTTGATATAAAACCCATATGGCGCCGGATTATAATGTCGCATACGCCGAAAAAGTATGGAGGGTTTGTCTTGGTAGGCTTGATAGAAAGACTGGCTAGGGACGACCTCAAATAAATCGCCACAGGCGAACTTCTGTTTCGCTTTTTCGACCAGGTTTGCGTACTCTCCAGGCTGATGATCACAGCCTTGTTTTATATTGCCTGCTGGCTGATAAGGTGATAATTCTCCATCTCGGGCGTACGAATGCGTTGTTCGACCTTGATAAATAAAATCATAGCGCCGAACAAACGCTATTTCCTTGCTGTGATCAACGACATAAATTTCATCTGGTAGATAAATGACCATATCCCGCTGTTGTGGGGGACGGTCTATTTTTTTAGTTAATTGATCAAATTGAAAAATAAGGTCGTAGCCATAGGCGCCATATAAGCCAAGGTAATCTTCTTTTTCAGAATGAAAAGCAGCAAGAAGACTACGTATTAATGAGAAAACGGAGGGTTGTTTACTTCGTTCCTCTTCACTATAAATAGCCTCCGATTGGTTAACCTCCATGATTAACTGATTTGATCCAATTGCTTGCAGTGAAATATGCGGATTGACCATGGCAACTTGCTTGACAACGTCAACCAATACTTGCCCTCTTTGATTCAAGGCTTGGACCGTCAGTTGATTTTCTGAAGATGTTATGACTATTGGAGGATTAACAAATCCAATATCCCAACAAGTATACCGGCCAGGAAATTCAAAACCAGAGGTATAAATGGCCCCACGATGCTGATCTAATCGCTCAATTAAGGTTTCAATAGCACCTTCGTAGGGCAGTGTTTGCTCAGACATCTCAATTAAGACATCGCCAGCTGTTTTAAATTGAAAAATCATCGCCTTAATACCTAACTAGTGATTAAACACCCCAAATCTTAGTCTATCTTTTTTTTCTCGCTTGTTCATCTAATTGTTGTAAAAATTTTAATTTCTCACCGATTTTTTGCTCAAGACCACGATCAACAGGTTGATACCATTGGGGTGGATTCATGCCTTCTGGAAAATATGTTTCGCCGGCTGCATAGCCGTAAGGTTCGTCATGAGCATAGCGATATTGCTGACCATACCCTTGCGATTTCATCAACGATGTGGGTGCATTGCGAAGATGTAATGGGACAAGTCTGGATTGATCTTGGGCAACAAATGCACTTGCCTGCTTATACGCCATATACCCTGCATTACTTTTTGCAGCGATCGATAGGTAGATGACTGCCTGAGCCAGTGCTAATTCCCCTTCTGGGGAACCAAGCCGCTCATAAGTCGCTGCAGCATCATTGGCAATTTGCAATGCTCGGGGGTCAGCAAGACCGATGTCCTCCCAAGCCATACGGACAATGCGACGAGCAAGATACTTCGGATCAGCACCACCATCAATCATACGGCAAAACCAATACAAGGCAGCATCCGGTGATGAACCTCTGACAGATTTATGTAAGGCAGAAATTTGATCATAAAATTGATCCCCACCTTTATCAAAGCGCCGATAATGGGTTTGCAGGTAGTGTTTTACCTGCTCATGTGTCAAGGCCTGGGTACTATCACATAATTGGGATAATAATTGCAATGCATTATACAATCGACGTCCATCCCCATCAGCCATATCAATTATGAACTCCGTCGCCCCTGCATCCAGCTGCAGTTTTCCGTTTAAAAACGTGATGGCTCTATTTAACAATTCTTTCAAGTGATCATGGCTCAATGAACTTAAGGTATATACGGTAGCACGTGATAGTAAGGCAGCATTGACTTCAAAAGAGGGATTTTCAGTGGTTGCGCCAATAAACGTAATTAATCCACTTTCAGTGAAGGGTAACAATGCATCTTGTTGCGCCTTATTGAAGCGGTGGATTTCATCGATAAATACAATGGTATGCCGCCCTTTGTGCAGATTATCACTCGCTATTTCAACAGCCTGACGGATGTCTTTTACACCAGCTAATACCGCTGATAAGGGGATCCATTCGCAATCGAACGCTTTTGCACATAAATAAGCCAATGTCGTTTTACCAACCCCAGGCGGCCCCCAAAATATCATTGAATGCGGCTTTCCATGCTTGAATGCTTGATATAGCGGTTTCCCTTCGCCTAGTAAATGGTCTTGACCAACAACCGCTTGCCAAGATGATGGGCGAAGTTGCTCTGCCAATGGCGTGACTTTATCATCGAATGGTAGATTATTGCTTGACAACATCAACACCTTTAGGTGGCTTAAACTTAAATTGAGACATTGGCACTGTTGGATTTGTGCGGATACTGGCAAGATCGACCGTGGTTTTTTGGCCAAGTTGATCATACAACACCAGCTGAACCAGTTTGTCTTGATTAAACGTCATGAGGACTCTTTGGTAGTTCTCGTCTTTTGATTTAGCGTTCATATCATATTGAGTTTGATTATGTCTCATTTTGCTTTCGACAACATGAAAGTCCCGGCTTACCGTGTCATCGTAGCCACTCAGAAATAATCCCGGTGTTCCCCCAATCCCTTTCTGTTGCCTTTTAACAGTCACTTGTTCTAACTCGATATCATAGACCCATAGTTTACTACCATCTGCTACAACAAGCTGCTCCATGGGGGAAATTGTATGCCATCGAAATCGTCCAGGCCTTAATAACGCCATTTTCCCTCTCGAACGCGATACTTCACGTCCTTCAGCTCGCACAATTTGTTTAAAACTTGCTGTCATAGACTTCATATGATTAAGTTTTTCTTGCAAACGATCCTCGGGCGTATTTGCCAAGGTACTTGTTGAAACCAATAACAAATAAAATCCAGCGAATAATTTAATCGAATTTTTTAGCATTTTTCACCCCTTCGCCACATCATCGACCAACACCTCTCGAACACCCCCATCCATTGGGCCAACAATACCCGTACGTTCCATTTCCTCAATCAAACGAGCAGCTCGATTATAACCCACTTTTAGACGCCTTTGCACAGAAGATATACTTGCTTTTCGCGACTGCAAAACAAACTGCACCGCCTCATCATATAATGGATCGGAATCCTCAATATCTTCCCCTTCTTCATCCGGATCCGCAAAGGGATCCAAATTATCGGTCGAAAATTGGGTGATAGATTCAATATAATCAGGTTGGCCTTTGGCTCGCCAAGCATCTGCCACACGATGAACTTCTTTATCATCCACATAGGCCCCATGTACCCGAAATGGGGCACCACTTCCCGGTGGCAAGTATAACATATCGCCATGACCCAATAGTTGATCAGCGCCTTGCTGATCGAGAATGGTTCTTGAATCAATTTTTGATGACACTTGAAACGATATACGCGTCGGGATATTTGACTTAATTAAGCCCGTTAGCACATCAACCGATGGGCGCTGTGTCGCTAGAATCAGATGGATACCCGCCGCTCGGGCTTTTTGAGCGATACGCGCAATCAGTTGTTCTACTTTTTTGCCGACAACCATCATCATATCTGCCAATTCATCGATAACAACGACAATATAGGGTAACTTTTTCAGTATTGGCGCTTCCTCTTCCATCGAATCAACCGGTTTCCATAAGGGATCGACTATCGGCTCGCCATTAGTCTCTGCATCCAGCACTTTGGTATTATAGCCAGCGATATTTCTCACCCCTAGCGCCGCCATTAAACGGTAACGCCGCTCCATTTCCCCGACGCACCATCGTAAAGCACTTGCCGCCTCTTTCATGTCTGTCACCACCGGTGTCAACAAATGCGGGATACCATCATAAACGGACAATTCCAACATTTTTGGATCAACCAACACCAAACGAACATCATCCGGCGATGCTTTAAACAATAAACTTAGAATCATGCTGTTTATCCCGACTGACTTACCCGACCCAGTCGTACCTGCAACCAATAGGTGCGGCATTTTAATCAAATCGACCACTGTGGGTTGGCCAGCAATATCAACACCTAAAGCCAGCGATAAGGGGGATGTTGCTTTTGTATAGACATCGTGCTCTAACACTTCTGATAAGCGAACAATTTCGCGATGAGCATTCGGTAGCTCAAGACCGACTACTGTTTTTCCTGGAATAACTTCAACAACCCGCACACTGATCACGGATAAAGAGCGAGCAAGATCTTTGGCTAAGGTTGTTAATTTACTGACTTTAATGCCAGCGGCAAGTTGCAATTCAAACCGTGTAATCACAGGCCCTGGTTGAACAGCAACAACATCCGCTTGGATACCAAAGTCAAATAAGTGCTGTTCCACTTCACGGGATAAATGTTCCAGTTCATCGGCAGAAAAACCACCGGTTTTCTTTCCTGTTTTAGGTCTATCCAGTAAACTCAATGGTGGCATACTTCCATCAGTTTTAACCTTACGTATTGTTTTCGCAGGTTGTGCTTCTTTGGAAAGTTTGATTGGTTCATGCGCAATGGTTACATCCGGTGTCTCTTTGACAATCTTAATGGATGGTTCTATTTTTCGAATAAGTGGTTTGTGCACGCTGGTTTGTTTCGGTTTTTCCGAACGGGTAAAAATTGATTTTATCGCCAAAAACAAGGCTGATACAACAACGCCAACCACCTTACAGATATTCATCAACAAAGCAAAAAGCAGTTTTCCTAACCACTCAGATAACTTAACCCAGGATAAACCCGTTAACCATGTTACCCCAACAAGAAACCATGCCAACAATACCAAGGTCGCCCCTTGTATGTTTAATCCTTGAATAAGGTAAGCGGTTACGCCATCGCCAATAATACCCCCCGTGGCATGTAAGGTATCCAGAGGCTTTAGTGGCTCTTCCATACTTAATAAACCACACGCACCCAAAATGAGAAAAATCAGTCCAACGGTGCGTAACAACAGCGTCGAGTGGTGTTCTTGAGTAATCAAACGCTGTTCTTGGAGAACCCGCCAGGCAACAAACGCAATGCCAATTGGTATAATATAGGCCATATATCCATAAAGCCAATACATCAAATCAGCAATATAAGCACCAACTTGGCCGCCTGAGTTAGTCACTTGTTTGGCATGATAACCGACATGAGTCCAGGCGGAATCCTGACTGTTGTATGTAAGGAGTGAGAGGACAACAAATAGTGCGCCGCATAAGATAATGATAAATGCGCCTTCGATTAACCGCTTATGCGAGGTGTCAGGAACGCTTCGGCCGGTTGATGATGTATTCGTTTTATTTTTACCCATAAGACTTTTCATATTCTATAAATTATCATACTATCACACATCTTATCATATATTTATTTCTGGATGGGAGACTTATGGCAGCGAACTATCACCATCGACTGATTATTTTAGGTTCTGGCCCTGCGGGGTATGCGGCTGCAGTTTATGCAGCAAGAGCAAATTTGAACCCCGTTGTGATTACAGGCATGGAACCGGGTGGGCAATTAACCACCACCACAGAGGTGGATAACTGGCCCGGGGACGTGGAAGGATTGACAGGTCCTGTGCTCATGGAACGGATGCAAAAGCATGCCGAACGATTCGACACCAAAGTGGTGTTTGATCATATTACGGAAGTCAATTTATCCACTAAACCCTTCTGGCTTAAAGGGGATACTGAAACCTATACGTGCGATGCCTTAATCATTGCAACAGGCGCATCCGCTCGATATCTTGGCATCCCATCTGAACAACAGTACATGGGAAAAGGCGTTTCTGCGTGTGCAACATGTGATGGATTTTTTTATCGCAATAAAGCGGTGTGTGTCATTGGCGGGGGTAATACAGCCGTGGAAGAAGCCTTGTATCTTTCTAACATTGCTGCTTCAGTCACCTTAATTCATCGCCGTGACCAACTTAGATCGGAACGCATTTTACAAGATAAATTATTTGAGAAAGCAGAGCATGGCAATATCAATCTCATATGGCACCATGTGTTAGATGAGGTGATCGGTGATGACATGAAAGTCACTGGTGTTAAATTGAAAAGTGTTTTAGACAATTCAGTACAAACGCTAAATCTTGATGGCGTATTTATAGCAATTGGTCATGATCCAAACACTAAAATTTTTCGCAATCAATTGAACATGAATAATGGTTATATCATCATTCGATCAGGACTAGAAGGAATGGCAACAGCGACTAATATCCCCGGTGTATTTGCCTGTGGCGATGTTGCAGATCAAGTTTATCGACAAGCGGTAACATCCGCAGGTTTTGGTTGCATGGCAGCCCTTGATGCTGAAAAATATCTGGACGGACTTGAGGGATAATCCGTTGGATTTTGATTGGCAGCAAACGATAGCTTACACATTTCCCCACCCTAAAACAGCCGATAAACAAGGATTGCTTGCAATTGGTGGGGATTTAAATCCATTTCGAGTTCTTCAAGCCTATCGCCAAGGCATATTCCCCTGGTTTCAACCTGGAAATCCGATTTTGTGGTGGTCTCCTAATCCACGGCTTGTTTTATATCCAAATAACCTCAAAATAAATCGAAGCTTCAAGCAAAGTTTGCAAAAACCATGGCAAATTCAATACGACCAACGATTTAAGCAAGTTATTGTAAATTGTGCAACGACCCAAGGCAGGGATAACAATACATGGATTACCCAATCAATGATTGATTGTTATACATCACTACATCACATGGGCTTTGCTCATTCTGTTGAAATTCTTCTAGAAAATAAATTGGTTGGCGGGCTATACGGAATCAGCTTTGGCGCTGCATTTTTTGGTGAATCGATGTTCCATTTGGTTCCGGATGCTTCTAAAGTTGCACTGTATGTGCTTTGCAAAATCGCTAATCAACTTAATTTGCATTTTATTGACTGCCAATTACCCAATACCCATTTAGAAAACTTGGGTGCTACGTTAGTAAAACGCGACGCGTTTCTTAATCAACTGGCCATAAGCAACGCTGAAACAGATCGTATTGGTAATTGGCAAAATCTGGGTATCAATATTTAGCCTATTTTTGATAGCAATTTGTTTTATCCCGATTGTTGAACTAGTCTTTACTATGTAACTCATAGGAGATTGATATGAAACGATTTCTAACGATTTGCTTTAGCCTCCTTCTTACCCCCGTTACCTATGCAGATGACACGAAATTCTATGCGTGTAAAAGCATCTTTGCACTGTGTACAACCGCGCCTTGCACGGCTGTTGAAGGGGATAATAAGGTGGTTAACTGCAAATGCACAGTTCATGACGGCTACTCGGCATCACAAGAACCCTGTAAAGCAATGAAAAAAACCGACATGGGTAACCTTGTCTATTCCCGGTATTATCCCATTAAAGCCTATAAAACCTGCACCAATGATCGAGTCTGGGCTAATTGCCTGGATAAGCCTTGCATTGTTGATAAAAATGACCCGACTAAGGCCAACTGTGCATGCACAACAGAAGCAAAACAAGGCAATTGGGTGATAGTCACGGATGACGGAGCCACCAATACATGCGATGCAGGCATTGTGTCATCAGCCACCGTTGAGCAAGTCGATGCCATCACAACGTTTCTTAAAGGTCAAAAAGAACTTCAACCTTATGATATCAAGGTTGAAAAATAATTCTCTAAGCCTGGCATTACGCTCGCTCTCGCGAGCTAATGCAGGCTGTTTTATATAATCCATATTAAATACATTCAATACGCGAGCATTCCAAATTCGCCCCCAATTTTATCTAACTCATTGCTTTTTTATCATATTATTCGGTATAGTGTCCTAAGCGCTTTATCCGAATATTCTAGCCTAAGCGGGTGAATACCTGTTACTGAGCATGCTGCTAAGGTAAAGGAAGACCAACATATATGCGAATAGTTGCTACCTGTTTAACCATCTCATTATTAAGTGCTTGCACAAAAGTTGGTCCAGACTATCATGATCCAACAGTCAAAGTATCGAAACGATGGATGCAGGCATCGAAAAGTAAATATGCCTCAGTCAAAGAGGCAAATGCACACCATACAAATTGGTGGAAGTCATTTCGTGATCCAACGTTAGATAAATTAATCCAACAAGGGGTGCAAGACAATTTAACGTTACAAACGGCCGGTGTTCGCGTCCTGTATTCTCGAGCTCAATTAGCCCAAACAGTTGGTCAGTTGTATCCTCAAACCCAAGCTGGGATCGGCAATTATACCTATACAAGAATAGGTAGCAGTTCATTGAAACAAATTTTACCTCCCAGTTTTGATTCTGCCGCTTTAGGTTTCACCGCCAATTGGGAAATTGATTTCTGGGGTAAATATCGGCGGGCGATTGAATCCAATGATGCATCATTTCTTGCCTCCATCGCATCATATGACAATGCATTGGTTTCTTTAACAGCCGATATCGCCAGCACCTATATTAATATTCGTACTTATCAGGCATTAATCGGTGTCACACGATCAAACATACAATTACAAAAAGAAAGCTTACAGATTGTTAACTCCCGCTATCGAGCCGGGCAAACCAGTTTATTAGACGTGCAACAAGCAAAAACCCAGTTATCTCAGACAGAAGCACAGCTTCCAGCACAAATCGCTGAGTTACAAGTACAAAAAAATAAACTTGCCGTTTTATTGGGCATTGTCCCCAATCAAGTTGATGCGTTATTAACAAAAAGTCAGGGCATCCCACGAGCCCCTGCGCAAGTTGAAGTTGGCATTCCTAAGCAAATTTTATGTCAAAGACCCGATGTTGCAGAAGCCCGTTTTAAAGCCATGGCTCGATCAGCTGCTATTGGTGCAACTAAAGCAAACTTGTTCCCAGCGTTATCTCTATCTGGAACATTTACGTTTAGCAGTACCGATATCGGTAATTCAAAGATTAGTGATATGTTCCGTTGGTCCAGTCGGTATGTAACAGCAGGACCCGCTGTCACATGGCCAATTCTCAATTATGGGCAAATTACCAATGCCGTGAGAATGCAAGATGCATCCTTCCAAGAAGCGTTATTGAATTATTTGAATACGGTTTTAAAAGCACAGGAAGAAGTACAAAATTACATTAGCAAGTATATTCAGGCAAAGAAAACGACGCTTTCATTGAGTACAGCAAATCAATCGGCTATCCAGTCCTCAACGTTATCGCTAATCCGTTATAAAGAAGGCGAAACCATTTATACCACTGTGCTTGACTCACTTCGTCAACAGCTTCAAGTTCAATCCAATCTGACAACTGCAAGGGGTGATATTGCACTTGCCGTCGTTGGATTATATCGATCATTAGGGGGCGGTTGGGAAATCAGGAAAGGTAAAGATATTGTTCCCGAGCACGTTAAACAGGCGATGTCAGAAAGAACGAATTGGGGTATCCTATTGGAACCACAAAATCACCTCCCTCCTGTGACTCCGAAACAACAATTTGAACAACTATACTTACCCGTTTGGTGATAACGATGACGATATCGAAAGAAAAACTAATACAATATGGTAAAATTGCAGCAATTATAATCATTGTGTATCTGATTTTTCACTTTGTTTTCTTCAATAAGCAAAGTAATCAACTAACACTTCAACCGCCAAAAGTGGTCACTGCGAAACCAGTAACCCTCAAGCTTGCAGAATATGTTACACAAACTGGCAATACAGTTGCCTATAATACCGTTGATCTCGTCGCTCGTGTCGAAGGATATCTTGAAGCAATTACCTTTACCGATGGTACATTTGTTCGTAAAGGAAGCCAGTTATTTGTTATACAACCAAAGCCCTATCTAGAGAAATTGAAAGAAGCACAAGCCGCTGTGCAAGCTGCTGAAGCTGGCTTAAATTATGCTAAATCCGAGTACAACCGACAACAGCGCATGTATCGAGAGAATGCAACATCTAAGAACAGTGTTGAGGTGTGGTTAGCTAAACAAGAGCAAGCCGAAGCAGATCTATCCCAGTCGAAAGCGAATTTAGTCAATGCGGAAATTAATTATAGTTATACTCATGTGAAGGCCCCCTTCGATGGACGCATTGGCAGGCATTTCGTCGATGAAGGTAATTTAGTGGGGAATGGCCAAGCGACTAAGTTAGCCACCATTGAGCAAATTGAGCCAATCTACGTCTACTTTAACCTCAATGAATTGGATCTCTTAAAATTAAGGCAAGCAGCAAGAAAAGAAGGGATTACCGCTGAGGATATTAATGAGATACCCGTATTCGTTGGCATGCAAAATGAAAGCGGATACCCACATGAAGGCCGCATGAATTTTATTAACACGGGATTAAATCCTTCCACAGGAACTTTAGAGTTTCGGGCAATTTTGAAGAATAAAAATCTGCTATTTGTTCCGGGATTATTCGTCAAAGTGAGAATTCCTATTTCTCAACCGGCACCGATGTTGACAGTGCCCGAAACAGCAGTCCTATATGATCAAATAGGGCCTTACATCCTAACCGTTGATAATAAACAAACGGTCGTCCAAAAATATGTCCAGACAGGCCCTAAAGAAAAAGGTCGCATAGCGATTAGCAAAGGGTTATCTAATACAGATGACATCATTGTTCAAGGCTTACAATTTGCAACACCCGGCAACCTTGTGAGACCCCAAAAAAGTGATGAGAAAAAATCATGATGGCAAAATTTTTTATCGAACGGCCCGTTCTAGCGAATGTCATCGCCATTTTATTAGTATTATTGGGTGCTGTCTTTATATTTGTTCTCCCCGTTTCTCAATACCCACCCATCGTTCCGCCAACGATTCAAGTATCGACCACCTACCCTGGTGCAGATGCTAAAACACTGATTGATACTGTTGCCCTTCCGATTGAACAACAAGTCAATGGTGTCGAAAATATGCTATACATGCAATCGACAAGCACTAACAATGGTAATTATAATTTGATTGTCACTTTTGATATCGGCACAGACTTAAGCTTTGACCAAGTACTAGTGCAAAACCGAGTCCAAGCAGCCATGGCTCAATTGCCCGATCCCGTTCAACAACAAGGCGTTTTAGTCCAGCAAAAGTCGACAAACATTTTGCAGTTTATCACCTTGACCTCCGAAAATAATCGCTATGATGGTCTTTTTCTAAATAACTATGCCACCATCAACATGCAAGATGAATTAGCGCGAATCCCTGGCGTTGGGAACGTTTTCATATTTGGTTCAGGCAATTATGCCATGCGTATTTGGCTAGACCCCAGCAAACTGCTGGCTTATTCATTAACACCCAGTGATGTGCTCAATGCGGTTCGTAGACAAAATAGGCAAGTTTCTGCTGGCCAAATATCCGCGCCACCGATAGTAGGCAACCAAGCCTATCAACTGTCCGTCAATGTTCCTGGCCAGTTAGCAAACCCCGAAGAATTTGCCAATATCATCATCAAACACCAAGCCTCAGGTGGCCAAAGTAATCAAAATGAATCCAACAGCGCCAGGATAATTCGCATCCGCGACGTTGGTCGAGTGGAGCTTGGTTCTTCTAGTTACGGACAAACAGCGAAATTCAATGGCAAAGAAGCGGCTGCCATCGGGATATTTCAATTACCTGGCGCTAATGCATTGCAAGTAGCTGACGATGTGCGAGCAGCCGTGGAGAAAATGGCTAAAAAATTTCCGCCCGGGCTGACTTACCAAATTCCATTTGACACAACGATTTTCGTTGAAGACTCAATCAATGAAGTCTATAAAACCTTATACGAGGCAGGTATTCTGGTATTAATTGTCATCATGGTATTTCTACAAAATTTCCGTGCAACCTTAGTGCCTGCCACCACCGTACCCGTCACAATCATTGGTGCTTTTATCGCCATGTATATGCTCGGTTATAGTATCAATCTACTCACACTTTTTGCCTTGGTTTTAGCTATTGGTATTGTAGTGGACGATGCGATTGTCATTGTTGAAGGGGTTTCTCACAACATTGAAAAGGGTCTTGAGCCCAAGAAAGCTGCTATTACAACAATGAAAGAATTAACAGGCCCCATTGTCGGCATTACATTAGTATTGATGGCTGTCTTTTTACCCGCTGGATTCATGCCTGGCTTAACAGGGAAAATGTATGCCCAGTTTGCGCTTGTGATTGCCGCCACAGCGTTCATCAGTGCCATCAATGCAATGACTTTAAAGCCAACGCAATGCGCATTGTGGTTAAGGCCCATTGATAAAACAAAACCTAAAAATTGGCTCTTTAAAGCCTTTGACAAAGCATACAATCCCGTTGAAGCAGCCTATTCGCGATTTATAGACAAGCTGGTTCATCATAGCGGTACCGCATGCATCATTACTGCCGTCTTAGTCGCCATTGCAATTTTTGGCTTAAGCCGAATCCCGACAGGATTTGTGCCAATTGAAGATCAAGGCTACATTGTGATGAGCGTCATGCTGCCCGATGGAGCTGCTTTAAACCGAACAGATGCAACCTTAGATGACTTAAAAACGAAAATCAAACAAGTCAAAGGGGTTAAGGATGTGATCACCATCAGTGGTGTTTCCCTATTGGATAATAATGCAACCTTAGCAAACGCCGGCATGATTTATATTATGTTTGAAGATTGGAGCAAGCGTGGGAAGTCAGAAGATCTATTATCCTTATATAATCAATTTAAAATTATCGCTGATAATACGCTCGAAGCAAAAGTACTGGTGGTGGTCCCCCCACCAATCCAAGGACTCGGATTATCAGGCGGTTTCCAAATGATGGTCGAGTTACAAGATGGGACATTTGACTATCAAAAACTGCAGGCCGTTAGCGACAATCTCATAAACCAAGCCAATCAGTTGTCGATTTTCCAACAGCTAATGTCAACCTTTCGCGCTTCTGTGCCTCAACTTTATGCACCGATTAATCGGACCAAAGCCGAATCACTCGGGGTGGAGATTGGCGATGCATTTGATGCACTACAAACCTACTTGGGCTCATCTTATGTCAATTTGTTCACCAAATTTGGCAAGGTGTTTCAAGTATATGTTCAAGCGGATAATCAATCACGGATGACCGTTGAGGAAGTACGCAACTATTATGTCAAAAACACGGCTGGGGAAATGGTCCCCTTAGGCACCCTTACTGACATCACGCCAACCGTTGGCCCATCTATTATCTCCCTATATAATTTATACCCTTCCAGTAGTATCAATGGCATGGCAAGCAAAGGGTATAGTTCAGGTCAAGCCATCAATGCGATGGAAAAATTAGCCACACAATTACTGCCTGCTGGCATTTCTTTCCAATGGACAAGTACGGCTTATCAAGAAAAAATCGCTGGTAACTTAAGTTATTACATATTTTTGCTATCCCTTGTATTGGTGTATTTAATCTTAGCTGGCCAGTATGAGAACTGGGTGACGCCTGCTTCTGTTTTGTTTAGTGTGCCTCTTGCACTTCTTGGAACAGTCTCTGTACTATCCTTGTTAGGCGTTGCCAACAACATGTATACTCAGATAGGGATTCTATTATTGATAGCCCTTTCAGCTAAAAATGCGATTCTCATTGTTGAAGTGGCGCGTGAAGAGCGGCTTTATAATAAAAAATCGATTTTAGAAGCAGCTGTCATTGGCGCTAAAACACGATTTAGACCCATTTTAATGACATCATTTGCCTTCATAATGGGTGTTATGCCTCTCGTTTTTGCGAGTGGCGCAGGTGCAAACTCCCGTCGCTCAATTGGTATTGCTGTCAGCAGCGGCATGCTGGCATCCACTTGTTTGGCTGTCGTATTTGTACCAGCGTTATACGTTCAATTGCAAACATGGCAAGAAAAGCGGGCTAAAAACAAAAAGAAACCTGGTAAATCAAAATCAACTAAAAGCGATAAATCTTAATCGTCATTTTGAATAACATTCAAAATAGTCAACAATTGACCAGATGATGTCTTTTTGTTATATTTGTTTTCTTTTATCCAACCTGATCGCATATGAAACCTATTGCTATTTTAATGCTATTTCTAAATTTGCTCTATGGCGAAAGCCTTTTTGCAAAGCCTATCAGCTTACGAGATAAAATTGGACAAATGCTAATAATGGGATTCGACGGCAAAACAGTTACCCATCAATCCGACATTATAAAAGCGATTAATCACGAAAACATCGGTGGCGTCGTTTTATTTGACTATGACTATCAAACGCAACGATTTGATAGAAATATTGAAAGCCCTGCCCAAGTAAAAAAGCTTAACCAAGACTTACAGTATTTTACTCAACAAGCAAATCGTAATCACCATCGACCCATGTTACCGCTTCTTATTTCAGTCGACTACGAGGGTGGGCAAGTGACTCGACTAAGAGAGGATTATGGCTTCCCAAAAACAATGTCTGCTGCTGAAATTGGAACAAAATCATTGCCGGAAGCTGAACAAGCAGCCGATGCAATCGCTCAAACTTTGCAAAAATCTGGGTTTAATTTGGATTTTGCCCCTGACCTGGATATTAATGCCAATCCGAATAATCCTATCATTGGCAAAAAGGAGAGGAGTTTTTCCAATGATCCAGCAACCGTAGCGAAATTCGCGTCTGTTTTCTCCAAAGCATTTTTAAGTCACGGCATACAATGTGCTTATAAACATTTTCCCGGTCATGGCAGTTCATCCAATGATTCTCATTTAGGATTCGTTGATGTCAGTAAAACTTGGGATGCTTCTGAGCTATTTCCTTATTTGTCACTGCTAAGAGAACAACAAAGCTGTGGCATAGTGATGACTGCTCATATTGTTAACCGTCAATTAGATAGTTCTGGTATGCCTGCCACATTGTCCTATAAAATGTTAACCGGCATTCTGCGAAAGCAGTTATCGTTTGATGGTGTCATCATGACCGATGATATGCAAATGAAAGCGATCAGCAATCAGTATCCTCTTGAACAATCAGTTACCCTAGCAATAAATGCAGGAGCTGATATGCTAATATTTGGCAACCAGCTTTCTGAAAAACCACAAAGTGCCAAACAGATTATTGATATCATCGAATCAAAAGTTCAATCGGGTGAAATAAGCCTAAGTCGAATTGACGATGCCTATCAGCATATAACGACATTAAAACAATCCATCAATGATTAACGACGATGAACAAAATCACTGTTAGACACAGGTCCGTCGATATATTTCGTGGACTGACCGTTGCCTTGATGATCTTGGTTAACAGTCTTGATAACAATCACGGATATAATTGGCTTTCCCATTCCAACTGGGATGGCTGTACACTAGCAGATGTGGTGTTTCCTTTTTTTATTTTTATTGTCGGCGTGTCAGTCACCTTATCCATAACAAAACTTCGTGCTAAAGGCTTGCAAACCAGCGTTTTATTACAAAAAGTTATTAAGCGCGCTGTATTTCTTTTCCTTGTAGGCCTCCTGCTTAACGCCTATCCTAACCACTTTGATCTGAACTCAATTCGCATCTTTGGTGTGCTTCAACGAATTGCTATTTGCTATTTGATATCCTCTGTTTTGTTTCTTACGACTGAAATCAGAATGATTGCATTTATTACGATTAGCGTATTAATAGCGTATTGGCTAGTGATGGTATTAATGCCTGTTCCTGGATTTGCCTCTGGTAACTTAAGCTATGAAGGTAACTTTGCAGCCTATATCGATCGATTGCTTGTCCCTTCAAGTCATTTATATCAAGGAGGACCTGATCCAGAAGGGATACTTAGCACATTTCCTGCCATAGCGACTGCACTACTCGGAAATATCTTGGGCGTATGGATTTTATCAGACAAATCCCTAAAAACACGCCTAATCGGCATGAGCACGGCCGGTTTACTTGCAATGGCCATCGGTTGGTTATGGGGAATGGTTTTTCCAATCAATAAAACGCTATGGACAAGCTCCTATGTTCTTTGGACTGCTGGACTTGCGCTGATAGTCTTTGCCCTATGCTATTGGCTTGTGGACATCAAGGGTTGGCAAAAATGGCTTAAACCCATTGAGTTATTTGGTACAAATGCCATGGCTGCATTCATCATTCATGTGGTGTTTTTAAAAACGCAAGCCATCTTGTATATGAACACCCATTCCGGTAATCGTGTTAATTTAAGGCCGCTTCTTACTGAGCACTTATTTGGCTGGACTTCCCCTGAAAAAGCATCTTTGTATTATGGTTTTTCTCTAGTGCTAGTTTGCTTTTTTGTGATTGCTATCACCAAGATTTATACCAAATCAAACAATTAGCGCATCAATTCAGCAAAACCTTATTGGGGTGGAAATCGCATCAAGATAGACTGTTACTAGATGCCCTCGATGTTTGCCGCATATTGATAATGCGAGGAAATAACCCAAGCCACACAAGCAGTTAATTTTTTAACCATTGGAATATGTAAAAATTCATTAGGTCCATGCGCATTTGAATGAGGGCCCAAAACACCGGTAATCATAAACTGTGCTTCAGGAAACTTCTGGCCCAACATAAACATAAATGGTATGGTTCCCCCTTCCCCCATAAACGCAGCGTCCTTACCATAAAACTGCTGTGAGGCCTGATTGACCGCTTGTGATAACCAAGGCGGCATAATGGGCGCATGCCATCCATTGGCAGCATCTTCAATATGAAAATCCACCGAAGCATGGTAGGGAGGAGACGCCATGATGACTTTTCGCATAGCATCCCCTGCCCGCTTGGCATCCACTTCAGGTGGTGTGCGCATGGATAATTTCAGGGATGTATAGGGTCGCAATACATTGCCTGCATCAGCAATCGCTGGCATCCCATCTGAGCCGGTAACAGTCAGTGCTGGACGCCAGGTTCGGTTTAAAATTAGAGTCGCTCTGTCAGAACTCATTGGCTGTGTATCGCCTTGCCTGGGATAAGCATTTTCCAGTTCAGCTCCTAAAATGTCAGCGCATGCCTCCGCTTGTTGTTGACGCACATCGGGAATGGGACAATGTAATTCAGGTAATCGAATTTCCCCTGTTTCTTGATCTTCAATACGTTCTAATAATGCCCGTGATATTCTGAAACTATCCGCAACAATACCACTGCCATAGCCTGAATGAATGCCTTCTGTCAATGTTGAAACTGTTAAATTGCCTACGACATTGCCACGAAGAGAGGTAGTCATCCACAGTTGATCGTAATTGCCCGCCCCCGAATCTAAACAAATCACTAAATCAGGGTGACCAATACGATCTTGTAGTGCATCAATATAGTAAGGCAAATCAAAACTACCACTCTCTTCACACGCTTCAATAATCATAACGATGCGTGAGTGGGGGATGTTCTGATGTTGTAATGCATTAATCGCAGTTAATGAAGCAAATGCGGCATAACCATCATCCGCACCACCTCGACCAAATAATTTATCACCTTCTAATACCGGTTTCCAAGGGCCAAGTCCCTCTCGCCAACCGACCATTTCTGGCTGTTTGTCCAGGTGACCATACATCAAAATGGTATGCCCTGAATCGCCAGGAATCTCTGCAAATATTAATGGCGTTCTTTCAGGTAATTGAACAACTTCAAGTTGTGTGCCTTTGGGTGCATGATTTTGACACCATGAAAAAATGAGATCGACCGCCTTTTGCATATGCCCAGCTTGTTGCCAATTGACATCAAAATGAGGTGACTTGTTAGGAATTTTAATATAGTCAACCAACGCAGGGATAATGGCATTTTCCCAGCAGGAATCAATATATTGGCTTAGTTGATTTTTGTCGATCATGGCTAAATTCCTTAAATAACATCAGCAATTCCGGAGTGGCTGATTGGATGTTAATTTGTTGCAATTTGTCTTTTAATGTTTGCCGGTCTTGCGCTAACAAGTGTACGGCTGAAGTGAATGAGGTTTTTGTTAAGTCCTCCTCAAATAAAACGCGGCTGACACCTAACTTGGCAAAGTACTTAGCATTATCAATTTGGTCTCCCCGACTGGCTTTTAAGGGGAGCGGAATGAGTAAATTAGGGATTTTCAATGCCAGAATTTCATATAAAGCATTTGCGCCCGCGCGAGTGACAATCATATCTGCCGCAGCAAAAAGATGGGGTAAAGACTCATCCACATAATCAAATTGGCAATAATTTATACAATCGAATGAATCATCCAGGTTACCCCTACCACAAATATGGATAATCGAAAAGGCCGAAATTAAATCTGGCAGACAAGCGCGTAAAACTTCATTAATTGTTTGCGATCCCAAGCTACCGCCCATGACCATTAGCACAGGGAGTTTACCATCAAAACCACAAAGAGAAAGCCCTTGGGCTTTATCGCCTAAAAAAAGCGTGGGGCGAATGGGTGTTCCTGTCACCATCGTTTTATCTTGTTGACGAATGTGTTTTTTTGCAGCGGCAAAGGTTAAGCATATTTTTGAAGCAAATGGAAAACTCAGTTTATTAGCCAGGCCAGGGGTAAAATCTGATTCGTGGACAATCACTGGAATTCGTCTAAGCCAGGCGGCGACCACCACTGGAAATGCAACAAAGCCACCTTTCGAAAAGACCAGATCGGGTTTAATTTTTCTTAAATGACGCCATGCCTGGACAATCCCTGCCAAGGTTTTAAAAGGGTCAATGAAATTTTGCCAGCTAAAGTATCGTCGTAACTTTCCACAGCTAATGGCAAAAAAGGGGATGCTTACTTTGGAGATGATTTCTGCCTCCGGCCCATGAGCAGAACCAATGTAACTCAATTGGGCAGATTGCTCTTGTAAAGCATTTATCAATGCGATATTTGGCGTGACATGCCCCGCTGTGCCGCCCCCCGTTAATACGATATTCATGTTATTATTCCTCTAACCGTAAACTCAAATCAATCGCATTAATTGACTTGGTGATCGCTCCAACGGAAATATAATCGACCCCACTTCTGGCCACTTCTTCGATTGTCTCTAGACGGATATTTCCTGAAACCTCTAATTCGCAGGGGTGATTCCCCCGTAAAGAAACAGCTTTTTGAATATCCTGTAAGGAAAAATTATCCAACATAATTCGATCAACGGCTAATGACAATGTCTCTTCCAGTTGCACTAAGGTTTCAACTTCGACTTCGATGAATATACCAGGATTTGCCTTCTTTGCTCCATACACCGCAGCGGCAATGGAACCACAGGCCTGGATATGATTTTCCTTAATCAAATAGGCATCATACAAGCCAAAACGATGATTTAAGCCCCCACCAATGGTTACAGCATATTTTTGTGCAAGTCTTAGCCCTGGAATGGTTTTTCGGGTATCTAATACACGACAATTGGTATTGGCAATTTTATCGACATAGCGCTTTGTTTGAGTGGCTGTCGCAGATAATGTTTGCAAAAAATTTAATGCCGTTCTCTCTGCCGTTAACATGGGTGCAAGAGGCCCTTCAATGATACATAGCGCCTTGGGGTGAGTGATGTATTCGCCTTCTTTGACTAACCATTCTATGATAATGTTCGGTGAACAATGATGAAAGCAAGCATCTACCCACGCTTGACCGCAAACAACCATGGGTTCTCTGCAAATAATCGATGCTTTACCAACCCGTTCTTTACTGATTAATTGAGCGGTCACATCGCCAGAACCAATATCTTCATTCAGCGCATTTAAAACAAGCTGACTAATGTACTCAATACTAATTGTCATGAACCCGCTTCCTGCGATAGTCTTTAAATCGCGCCTTAATTAATGGTGGTGCTATGACTGTTGTCACAATAACCATTAATATGATTGCTGAAAATAGCTCATCTGAAATGACGCCTAGTGTTCGACCGATGGATGCAAATACTAATCCTACCTCACCACGCGGCATCATACCGATGCCCACGAGTAACCTATCATCTTTACGATTTGCACCCCAGCCACTGACTAATTTTCCTACAATGGCGGCAATGAGTAAGGCCATTGCTAATAAAATGACTTGCCAGTGAAAAAATGACTCTAGTTTCACCTGAATGCCGATGAGTACAAAAAATAGGGGTGCTAAGATTGACTCTAAGGGAGAAGCTAAGTTTTTAATGCTAAATTCAGGTCGTGAATTCTCAGCATGGTTGGAAAAATAACCATCATGTAATATTAAACCAGCAGCAAAAGCGCCAATGATCGTTGCTAATCCCACCACCGTTGCTAACCAGGCCAATGTCATAATGAAGATAAAGGTAATAAATAGTTTGGCTTCCCATAATGATAGAAACGAGAAAAAATTAACCATTCTTCGCAAAGCCCATGGTCCGACAATAATAGCTCCCCCAAAAAATAGGACAGCCCAAATAATAATTTGCATTACTTCTTTGAGATCCACCGTGCCAGTGATGACAATACTGGAAACAACGGCAAGGATAATTAATCCTAAGATGTCATCAATCATCGCAGCACCCAGGATGGTTTGCGCCTCTCTAGTTTTTAGTCGCTTAAGCTCTCTAAGAACTCTCGCCGTAATGCCAATACTGGTCGCACATAACGTCGCTGCGACGAATAAATTGATATGATAACTTGATTGAGGAAGCATATACATTGCCACACCATAGCCCAACAATATTGGCACAGCGACTCCAATGACAGCAACGCGAAAAGACTCAACCCCTGTTTTTTTTAATTCATCCACTGAGCTATCGAGCCCTACCATAAATAGCAAAAATATAACACCGTATCGGGATAGGATATCAACCATATAACCAATTTTAATGAATTCTGTTCCATTGCTGCTCGATAATGCAGCTGCGACTTGCTTTGCATAAAACGCATTTGGGATCGCCGAGTTCACAGCTTGCACTAAATTATCGCCTTCTAATAAATCTTGAACGATTGTATAGATTGCCGATCCTTCCCTCAGCACAATAAATAAGGGGACATTGAATAAATAGAGTAAGTTACCAAGCAAAACCCCAATTAATAATTCACCCAAAACAGCAGGCTGATCCATGAGCCTCGCAAAGTAGCGGCCCAAAATGGCAAAAAAGAAAATAAACGTTACCCATAAGACCACCGGGGCAACCGGATCACTATGCCCCTTACTTGTAACAGCAAAAGCAATACATGGAATGATACTAAAAAGCAAAATTCGAATTATTTGTTTCATGACGCTTATTTACCTTTTGCTAAAAAGAGCGCTGTATCAACCACTGAATCAGGATTTAACGAAACAGAGTCGATACCCTCATCCATAAGCCAGAAAGCGAAATCCTTGTGATCCGATGGACCTTGGCCACAAATGCCAACGTATTTATTTAAACTTCGGCAGGTAGAAATGGCTTGATGCAGCAATGCTTTGACAGCAGGATTTCTCTCATCAAATTGTTGTGCAACTAAACTTGAATCTCTATCGAGCCCTAAAGTTAGCTGAGTTAAGTCATTTGAACCAATGGAAAACCCATCAAAATAGTGTAAGAATTCCTTTGCGAGCAACGAATTCGACGGCAATTCACACATCATGACAACTTTCAAGTCATTTTCACCGCGAACCAAACCATTTTCAGAAAGAACTTTAATGACGGCGGCCGCTTCATCAACAGTGCGTACAAATGGGATCATCACTTGAATATTTGTCAGCCCCATCACTTCTCGGGCCAATTTTACCGCCTGGCACTCTAAAGCAAAACAATCAGCAAATTGTGAAGAAACATAGCGAGACGCACCTCGGAATCCTAACATCGGATTTTCTTCTACGGGCTCAAATAAGGGCCCTCCGATTAGATTGGCATATTCATTGGATTTAAAATCCGATAGGCGAACGATGACGGGTTTTGGATAAAACGCACAAGCAATTGTCGCAATGCCCTCTTTTAGGCGTTGCACGTAATAATCCACGGGTGAATGGTACGCCATGGTTTTCTGTTTAATTGTTTCTTTTAAATCAGCATCTTCTAACGTATCAAATTGCAGCAATGCTTTTGGATGAATGCCGATAGTGTTTGAGATTAAAAATTCAAGTCGAGCTAAACCAACACCTGCATTGGGAATTGACTGAAATGCAAACGCACGCTCAGGGTTACCTACATTTAACATGATTTTTATCGGTAAATCAGGCATTTTTCCGACATCAATGGTCAATTTGTCATAGTCGAGCAGGCCTTCATAAACATAACCATCGTCACCTTGTGCACAAGAAACAGTAACAGGCTGGCCATCTTCAATCAGATCCGTGGCATCACCGCATCCAACAACAGCAGGTATACCGAGTTCCCGTGCAATAATTGCTGCATGGCAAGTGCGTCCCCCACGATTAGTGACAATTGCAGCCGCTCGTTTCATCACGGGTTCCCAATCGGGATCAGTCATATCCGAAATTAACACATCACCTGGTTGAACACGATCAATTTCACTGACATCCTTTATGATTTTTGCCGTTCCTTGCCCAATTCGTTGCCCAATACTTCTTCCTTCAACCAACACCTTACCCGAAACATTCAGTTGATACCGCTCAATTTGTTGCTTATTTTCGCGACTTTTCACAGTTTCAGGTCTTGCCTGCAAAATATATAAATCTCCTGTTATGCCGTCTTTTGCCCACTCAATATCCATCGGCCGTTGATAGTGCTTTTCGATTAACATGGCCTGTTTAGCCAGTAACGTAGCCTCTTCTTCCGTTATGCAAAATAGATGTTGTTCCAAAGCCTCCACAGGCACAATTTTTACAAGCGAATCACTGCTTGAATCAGCATAAACCATTTTTTGCTGCTTCGTCCCTAATGTGCGGCGAACGAGTGCAGGGCGTCCCGCGGCAAGATTTGGCTTGAACAAGTAGAATTCATCCGGATTAACAGCGCCTTGCACAACCATTTCCCCTAAACCATAGGACGCAGTGATAAAAACAACCTGATCAAACCCTGATTCAGTATCCATCGTAAATAACACGCCCGACGTGCCCATATCACTACGAACCATTTGCTGCACCCCAACCGATAACGCCACTTCATGGTGAGCGAAGTTATGATGAGCGCGATAAGCAATGGCTCTGTCATTGTATAAAGAGGCAAAAACCAGCTTGATATTTGCTAAAATATTATCGATGCCTCTGACATTTAATACAGTCTCTTGTTGCCCTGCAAAAGAAGCATCGGGTAAGTCTTCTGCTGTTGCAGACGAACGAACAGCGACAGAGAAATCATCAGAACCAATTTCGTTTACCATATTTTTGTATGCTTCGCGGACAGCTTTTTCAAATGCTGGCTCAAGGGGGGTGTTGATTATCTTTTGTCTTATTTTCTGACCACATTCAGCGAGTGCTTTGACATCATCAATATTCAGCGAGCTAAGAAGCTCGTTTATTTCTTGTTCGAGCCCATTTTGGCTAATGAATTGGCGAAAGGCCGTTGCTGTTGTTGCAAATCCACCAGGAACACGAACGCCAACTTGAGAAAGATGGCAAATCATTTCACCGAGTGATGCGTTTTTACCACCTACTTGATCAATATCATGCAAGCCAAGTTTTGCCAAATTGATTGTGTATTCCACTGATGCCATAACTACCCCAATTCCCACCAATTTATCATGAAGGTTTATTCTACTGAATAAATACTATAAAGTGAATTGCCATCGAGGCGTTTGTGAAAACAACTAGCAAATTGGCTACTGAAATAAACTTTTATCAATCGCCACCACGCGGGCTATTTCTTTCGCAATGGAGTCGTCATGAACCAGTTGTGTTAAATGCTGATCTAACGTCTGCATACCTTGTGCTTGTCCCGTTTGTATCGCAGAAAACATTTGAGCAATTTTATCTTCCCGAATCAGGTTACGAATTGCCGAGTTACAACGCATAATCTCGAGTGCCGCTACCCGTCCTCCCCCTTTCCTCTTGAGAAGAGTTTGCGCAATTACTGCCATCAATGACTCAGATAACATCGAGCGAATCATCGGCTTTTCATCTCCTGGAAACACGTCGATGATCCGGTTAATTGTTTTCGTAGCAGAGTTAGTGTGCAACGTTCCAAATACTAAATGTCCCGTTTCTGCCGCGGTCATTGCCAAACGGATTGTTTCCAAATCACGCAACTCACCCACCAAAATAATATCGGGGTCTTCCCGCAAGGCAGATCGTAGTGCTGCATTAAAACTATGTGTATCGCGATGGACTTCACGTTGGTTAACTAAACATTTTTTTGATTCATGCACGAATTCAATGGGATCTTCGACGGTCAGAATATGATCATAGCGTGATCGATTAATATAATCGATAACAGCTGCCAGTGTGGTACTTTTACCCGAACCAGTTGGCCCCGTTACTAATACCAATCCCTTTGGAAACTCAGCAATGTCTTTGAAAATTGGCGGTAAATTTAATTTTTCCATGGATAAAATTTCAGAGGGAATGGTACGAAACACAGCACCTGCCCCACGATTGTGGGTAAAAGCATTGACCCTGAATCGGGCTAAGTGCTCGATTTCAAAAGAAAAGTCCGTCTCCAAATGCTCTTCAAATTCGCGGCGTTGCTTATCATTCATGATATCATGGATGATTTTCATCACGTCTTTATGTTCTAATTTTGGAACATTAATTTTTCTTAAATCCCCATCCACCCGAATCATGGGTGGCAATCCCGCTGATAAATGTAAATCCGAGGATCCATTTTTGACTGAGAAGGCCAAGAGCTCTGTAATATTCATGGTTTTTAAGTCCCTTTACTCTTGTTAGAATTGTTTATTTGTATATTATAGTAGGTTCTTTTAAGATTTATCAAAAAGTTATGGCAACAATTGTTCACAACTTAGCCTTTGTAAACGAACAAATTAAACGAGCGCTCTTGGCCAGTCATCGTTCGCCTAATGAAGTGATGTTGCTAGCCGTCAGTAAAACAAAACCTGCTTCCGCCATCCGAGAGGCCTACCAAGCGGGGCAACGCGCGTTTGGTGAAAATTATGTTCAAGAAGCCTTAGATAAAATGAACCAATTAGCGGACTTAGCCATTGAGTGGCATTTTATTGGGTCCATCCAAAGTAAAAAGTCCGCCTATATTGCCCAACATTTTTCCTGGGTTCACACGGTAGATAGAATCAAAGTCGCTAAGCTATTAAACCAATGCCGTCCTCATAATATGCCACCATTGAATATTTGTATTCAAGTCAATCTGGATAATGAATCGTCTAAATCTGGCGTTTCGATAACCGATTGTTTACCATTAGCGACCCAGATTAAAACTATGGAAAATCTATCTCTGAGAGGGTTGATGGCGATACCTAAACCACAAACTAGCAGTGAAGCACAATTTCTAAGTTTTAGACGCTTGACCAATCTGAAGCAGGATTTATCCAATCAACTTGGATGTCCGTTAGATACGTTGTCAATGGGGATGTCTTCCGACTTAACAGCGGCAATTAGGGCAGGTAGTACCATTGTACGAGTTGGGGAAGCAATTTTTGGAGCGAGAGAATGAATATCTGCTTTATCGGTTTTGGTAATATGGCTAAAGCTATTGCTCATGGTTTAAATAGCACCGACCTTTTGGCCGTCCATGCTTGTTCACCGAGCTTAAGGGAAGGACGCCAGTCGGATGGAATTTATACACATAACGACAATAATGCCGTTATTGAGATGATGGATGTGGTGGTCTTAGCAGTCAAACCGCAACTCATTAAATCAGTCCTGCCATCACTAGCTCTTTCAAAAAACAGTGTTTTATTATCGATTGCAGCGGGGGTTACACTGGACCAATTATCCAGACTAGCCCCCAAACACCAGCCAATCATCCGAGCAATGCCCAACACCCCTATTTCAGTAGGCTATGGAGCAACCCAACTCGTGGCCAATGCTTACTGCTCTCATGAAAATAAAAACAAGGTGGATAACATTTTCTCTCATAGTGGCATCTATGTTTGGCTGGAGACTGAAGAATTAATTGATGCCTACACAGGCTTATCTGGTAGTGGGCCTGCCTACATTTTTTATCTCCTTGAATGCCTGATCGAAGGAGCACAAAAATTAGGTATTGATAAAGCGCATGCGAGAGAATATGCTGAACAAACCATGCTTGGTGCCCTTAAACTCAGCCAAAAAAGCCAGCTCCCCCTTGAAACATTAAGGCAACAGGTAACATCACCTGGTGGTGCAACGGCAGAAGCATTAAAGGTCATGGAAATGAATCATTTAAACACAATCATAGCTGAGGCCATGGCAGCTTCCTGCAATAAGGCGAAACAACTAAGTGAGAGTGCTCAATGAATGCAATTTTAACTGTTATCCTATACCTATATTCACTCGTTTTTGCGATTATTAGCTATGCGCTACTCATCCGCATCGGTTTATATTATTTTAAAGTGAGTCCGTTTCATCAAATTAGTCAACTAGTTAATAACTTAACCAATCCACTCGTTAATCTCAGTAAAAAGGTCTTTGATTTAGAAAAAAATCGTCCCATCCTTCCCTACAATGTGGTCATCACACTACTAATCATTGTCATTATCAAATACATCATCGGCGATATTCTCTTTTATCGAGCGCTTCCTTTCCATTATCTATTGATTCTCATCGTCGCCGATTTGGTGATTATGCCGCTTAATTTACTGTTTTTTGCTATTTTAATTCGTGCAGTTATGAGTTGGGTGCGCCCAGATTGGCATCATCCAGTCCAAGATATCTTAGTTTTATTTACAGAACCGTTGCTCAAGCTTGGTCGCTACATACTACCAAGTATGTCAGGCTTTGATTTTTCACCGTTAGTTATACTACTTCTGCTGCAATTAATGAGTATTTTCATTTCTGCTTCATTACCGGTTCGCCTAATATAATTCGCATTTTACGTAGCCTTGCGTCTATAATTATATTAATTGCGGGAATCCAGGAAACGACGATGAAATATTTCCTATTAATTAGTGGCTTATTAGCCATCAACCTATCTATAGGTTTCGCTGGCACCAATTATTTTTGCCCCGGTAAAAATCAGACAATATCGGTTGGTATGTCGGAAGACCAAGTCGCCGCTTCTTGCGGGCAGCCGTTAAGCAAACAACAAAGCCAAAGCGCAGCAACTGAAAAAGTGCCTGTCCAGCAATTAATCTATAATCAAGCGGGTGGATCAAAAGCATTTTATGGTGTTTGGCAAATTCCAACGGGTAATAATCATGGCACCAGTTTGGTTGTTAGCGTGATGGATAATAAAATTGTCGATATCCAAATGGATGGTGGCAGTGTGAATGCCAACTCAATTTGTGATGGTGGCAGTTTTTCTGTAGGGGACCCTGTTAGCATGGTGTACACCGCTTGTGGCAACCCCAGCAATATGAATAATACCTTTATACGTAAACCATTACCTGGCATCAAAAAACCTGAGACCTGGATATATCAATTCGGACAATATCAACCACCTCTTCAACTGAAGTTTCAAGGCGGAAAATTAATCGAAATCAATGATGGATCTTGATAGATAGCGTTATTACGCCATTCCGAACATGTCAAACATAGGCCATAATCAGAAATACGCAAGATGTCGAGGAAACCATTTTTATCAGTTAAATAGGTATTTTTGATTTCCATGCAGAGTTTTGTTGATTTGCACCCCTGTTTTCGAGTAATCTCGAACTTTTTTGATTGGAATGCTTTCTATGAATGAACATGTTGATGATTTAACCGTAACTTATGAAGAAAATGGTATTGAAACAACCAAAGAATTAGATAAAGTAATATTATCAAAAGGTGCCTGGGCTACGGTGATGTTTCGTTACCAAGACTGGGATAACGCTAAAGGCGAATATGGTCCCGTTAAGTACTCCATACGTCGATATCAAAAGAGAAACGGCGAATATTGGCAAAAATCAAAGTTTAATATTTCCAGTGAAGATCAAGCGAAAAAAATAATCGAAGCCTTACAAAACTGGATGCAATGACGTTTGACCGGGCCAATAGCCCGGTCTGCAAAAGCCCCTACTCACTCACAGTAAATATTTTTTCTAACTTTGTTAGATTATGCTTCGTGTAGGCTTTGCCGAGCTGCTTCACTTGTGCTATATCAGCCACTGACTTAAATGGCCCATGTTCACTTCGATAAGCGACAATAGCACGCGCTCGCCGCAACCCTAAGCCTTTATAAGCTTTTTGTATCTCTTTTGCTTCTGCTTTATTGAGGTTTATGGTGTGTGGCGTCTGGGTTTTAACCTGGGTTGCTGGCGGTGTCTTGGCTGCTGCCAACACATTGGTTGATACGAGTGAAATAACAACCATTCCAGATAGAAGAATCGACTTCATACTAACTCCTTTATATCATTGATTGGACTTAAAAGCGTCGTTAATACTGACGCTTAACCTTGAACCCTATCAAGGCAAACAGATTCTACCGAACTTATTTATTAATTTCAAGCGGGTATGCTCACTAATAAACTTCCTTCAATTTTCTTTATCCCAGACATGAGGGCAAGGTGCTCAAAGGGCGGATGAGGGGTTGCTGAATCGAAGGCATGATTTCGATGTGGAACTCATTGTGCTTGAGATACCCATAAAAAAAGCCCGCAGAAAGCGGGCTTTTTAGGAGGTAGCCCAATTTGGCTACCAAAAGCAGTATGACTCAGCTTGGACTTACATCATGCCCATGCCGCCCATGCCGCCCATACCACCCATGCCGCCCATATCGCCAGCAGCACTGTCTTCTTTCTTAGGTAAATCAGCAACCATGCACTCTGTGGTTAACATAAGGCTAGCAATCGATGCCGCATTTTGTAATGCTGTGCGAGTGACTTTCGTTGGGTCAAGAATACCTAGCTCAACCATATCACCGTACTCACCAGTAGCCGCATTAAAACCAAAGTTACCTTTGCCTTCACGTACTTTGTTTACAATCACAGAGCTTTCATAGCCAGCGTTGCTAACAATTTGGCGCAATGGTGACTCGATTGCACGACGCAATAAGCTGATTCCCATATCTTGATCAGCATTCTCACCTTTAATCTTATCAAGCGCTACTTGTGCACGAATTAGAGCCACGCCACCACCGGCAACGATACCTTCTTCAACAGCTGCACGAGTTGCATGCAACGCATCTTCAACGCGCGCTTTCTTCTCTTTCATTTCAACTTCAGTCGCAGCACCTACTTTAATGACAGCAACACCGCCAGCTAATTTAGCAACACGCTCTTGAAGTTTTTCACGATCGTAGTCAGAAGACGTTTCTTCCATTTGAGCACGAATTTGTTTAACGCGTCCTTCGATTTCTGTCGCTTTGCCTTCACCATCAATGATAGTCGTGTTTTCTTTTGTAACAACCACACGCTTAGCAGCACCTAAATCTTCTAAGGAAGCACCTTCTAAACTCTTGCCAATTTCCTCGGAAATAACTTGGCCGTTGGTCAAAATAGCAATATCTTGCAACATTGCCTTACGACGATCACCGAAACCAGGTGCTTTAACAGCGCAAACTTTAACAATCCCACGCATGTTATTCACAACTAAAGTTGCTAACGCTTCGCCTTCAACATCTTCGGCAATGATCAGTAAAGGACGACCTGATTTTGCGACGGCTTCAAGAACGCCTAACATTTCACGAATGTTAGTAATTTTCTTATCAACTAACAGAATGTATGGGCTATCTAGTTCAGCACTCATATTTTGTTGATTGTTGATGAAGTATGGAGAAATGTAGCCACGATCAAACTGCATCCCTTCTACGACAGAAAGTTCATTCTCTAAGCTATTACCTTCTTCAACCGTGATAACGCCTTCTTTACCAACTTTTTCCATTGCATCGGCAATTAGCTGACCAACGATCGTATCAGCATTGGCAGACACCGTACCAACTTGGGCAATTGCTTTGCTGTCACGGCATGGCTTAGACATGGATTGTAATTTTTCAGTGACGGCAGCAACCGCTTTATCAATTCCGCGCTTCAAATCCATCGGGTTCATACCAGCAGCAACCGCTTTGTGACCCTCTGTCAGAATTGCTCGTGCCAATACAGTTGCAGTGGTCGTACCATCACCTGCTGTATCAGAGGTTTTAGAAGCCACTTCTTTAACCATTTGAGCACCCATGTTTTTAAAGTGGTGTTCAAATTCAATTTCTTTAGCAACCGAAACACCGTCTTTTGTGACAGTTGGTGCACCGAAAGAACGCTCTAATACAACATTACGTCCGCGAGGACCCATCGTTACTTGAACTGCATCTGCTAATGCATTGACGCCGGCGATCATTTGTTGGCGGGCATTGTCGCCAAATATTAATTCTTTAGCCATTACTATCTCCTGATTAACTCATTCAATTATTTTTCAATTACACCCATGATGTCATCTTCTTTCATGACAACGAGCTCTTCACCATCAATTTTGACTTCAGTGCCAGAATATTTCCCAAACAGAACAACATCCCCTACTTTAACTGCTAAAGCACGAACGTCACCATTATCAAGATACTTGCCAACACCAACAGCAACTATTTGACCTCGCATGGGTTTCTCAGTAGCACTATCGGGAATAACGATGCCACCAGCTGTTTTACGTTCTTCTTCCAACCGACGAACGACAACACGATCGTGTAAAGGACGAATTTTCATACTCGTTTTCTCCTGGTTAATTTAAACTCTATTTTTATCAAGCGGGATAAACCGCTATAGGGTCATGTTTCAATCTATGAAACAGGATGACAAACATATATGGACATTTACGAATTTTTCAAGGAAGATTTTACAAAAAAATTTGTTTTTTATCTTTGAATCGATACAATAAGGATGGTCTTTATTTTTTTAGCTCAAATTATAATCGATATGCCCAAGATTCTACTATTCCTATTGATGTCTATTCTATCAATCAATACCATCGCCTCACCTCTTCCCGCTGAAGAAGCATTCTCCTTATCAACACAAGTACAAAGCCCAAACACGATACGGGTGACGTTTCATATTAAACCGGGTTATTTTATCTATAAAAATCGCCTCACGCTAAAAGAATCGAGTCCAGAGCGTTTCACCATCCAAAATACACATTACCCAAAAAGCGAATTGAAACGAGATGCTCAGGGTAAAAAAATTGCGATTTATCGCCAAATCATTAACCTTCCTGTGATCATCCAAGCAACTACACAGGGTATCGCTCAACTACAAGTCAATTACCAAGGCTGCTCAGATGAGGGCTTTTGTTATCCGCCACAGCACCATATGGTCAATCTAGCTTTTAATGAGAATCGGCAACTCATTCATAGCCAATTGATAAATCCAATCACGAACAAGATTGATAAAGCGATTCTTCTTATTTCGCAAGATAAAGCGGTCGAAAAACTCTTTACTGAACGTCATCCGTTTACCGTGCTATTGCTATTTTTTGGTTTTGGACTTCTCTTATCATTGACGCCCTGCGTCCTGCCAATGATTCCTGTGCTATCAAGCATCATCGTTGGGCAAGGTCAGACTGTGACCATGCGACGAGCGTTTTTAGTTTCGCTAAGTTATGTCCTAAGCATGGCCTTGACCTATGCACTTGTTGGGGCTTTGGTCGCTCTGCTAGGATCTAATCTACAATTGATTATGCAATCCAACTGGGCTATTACCTTATTTAGCTTAGTTTTTGTCTTGCTTGCCTTGGCCATGTTTGGCTTTTACGATCTGACGTTACCCCCAAGCTGGCAAGCGAAGCTTGCGAATGTTCAAAGACGCCAGCAAGGGGGGCATTATCTTGGCGCTGCGATAATGGGCTGCTTATCGACGCTCATATTATCCCCCTGTGTCACCGCACCGCTTCTTGGTGCATTGGGCTATATCGCGCAAACCGGCAAGGTTGTGTTTGCAAGCCTAGCGCTGTTTTTCCTAGGGCTTGGCATGGGCACCCCGCTGTTAATCATTGGCACAGCAGCCGGGCGATACCTGCCTAAAGCAGGTCAATGGATGAACCTAGTTAAATCGTTTTTTGGCATTTTGTTATTAGCCCTAGCTATCTACCTATCAAGTCGAATTCTATCTGAGTTCATGACTATGTTACTCTGGGCTGCTTTATTGATCTTTTCAGGCCTCTATGTGGGTGGCATCCTCCCAAACCAGCAACGTGGCAAGCGCTCGTTTCAAACGTTAGGCATCTTACTGTTTATGTATGGTTTTCTGATACTTATTGGCGCATCCATGGGCGCAGACGATCCGATGAAGCCACTGACAAAGCTCGCCGCCCCAAAAGCCTCATCCAATATACATAACAATCGTCACGTTGTTTATAGCCAATTAGCACTGACTGAAGCCATTGAAAAAGCCCATGGCAAACCCGTGTTTATCGATTTTTATGCCGATTGGTGTGCATCTTGCAAAGCCATGGAAAAAGGGGTACTCAATAAAGGGGCTATTGAGAAAGCACTAAGTGACTATGTCGTTATTAAGGCCGATGTTACCCGGCTTAACGACGAGCAGAAGGCGATGTTGAAATACTTTCAAGTCATCGCGCCACCGACGTTTATCTTCCTGGACAAGCAAGGTCATGAACTCATCGAGCACCGATTGATTGGCGAGCAATCCGAAGAATCATTATCCCAGCATTTACAATCAGTCGCTCAATGAAGCATAGTCAGCGTATAAATCATATTCATCATTATCTTCAATGATAACGTCAACCATGTCCCCTACTGCAACAGAAGCGTTGAGGGGAAGGTAGACTAACCCGTCAATTTCAGGTGCGTCTGCCTGACTTCGGGCAACGACTTTGTCGGGTTGGATTTCATCCACTAACACCGTTAATTGATTGCCTATCTTTTGCTGCATTTTCTTAAAACTAATGTCAGCTTGTACTTGCATAAAGCGATGATAACGGGCTTCTTTAACTGATTCTTCCACTGGGTTTGCCAATTCGTTCGCTTTGGCACCTTCAACGGGGGAATATTGAAAGCACCCCACTCGGTCAAGCTGTGCTTGTTGCAAGAATGCTAATAAATGCTCAAACTCTTCTTCCGTTTCCCCAGGAAACCCCACAATAAACGTTGAGCGGATGGTGATTTCTGGACATATCGCTCGCCATGACTGAATTCGATTGAGCGTATTTTCTTGATTGGCGGGCCGCTTCATCGCTTTTAAAATTCTTGGATGGGAATGTTGTAAAGGAATATCTAAATAAGGGAGGATTTTGCCATCACGCATCAAAGGGATAATGTCATCGACGTGAGGATAGGGATAGACATAATGTAATCGTACCCAAAGACCAAGCTCGCCTAATTGTTCGCATAAATCATAAAATCGCGTTTTGATTGGTTTATTTTGCCACGTCTTTTCAACGTACTTTGTATCCACACCATAGGCACTAGTATCTTGGGAAATAACCAAAATCTCTTTAACGCCTGCGTTCTTTAATCGTTTCGCTTCCGAAAGCACCTGCTCGATAGGGTAGCTTTGCAATTTTCCTCGCATGGTAGGAATAATGCAAAAAGTGCATTTTTGATTACAACCTTCGGATATTTTTAAGTAGGCATAGTGTCTTGGCGTTAACTTTATCCCTTGAGGGGGAATTAATTGGGTAAACGGATCCGTTGGTGGGGGTAAGTGTCGGTGGACCGCTCGCACAACCTCTTCATACGCATGTGCCCCTGAAATATGTAAGACATCGGGACAAGCCTGCTTAATGATGTCTGCCTTGGCACCTAAACAACCCGTTACGATCACACGCCCATTCTCAGCCATGGCCTCTTTAATCGTGTCCAGTGACTCTTGCACTGCCGAATCTATAAAACCACAGGTGTTAATGACAACAACCCCGGCATCTTGATAGGAATTGGATAATTGATATCCTTGCGCTTTGAGCTGGGTAATGATTCTTTCCGAGTCAACCAGTGCTTTAGGACAGCCGAGGCTGACAAATCCGACATTGTGATTCATAAACATCTATATGACAAATAATTTGGCAGATTATATCGCGCAATCACCTATTTTGTCTATCTCGGCGGATAGAATACTTTGTTGAGGCGGCAATCCATCAGCGTTAGCAAATAATGATAAATTGGTAAGGCTCGGCTTTTCCGGTAAGTCTACCGCACTGACTAATACGTCTTCTAGTTCTCGGATATTGGCTATTCTCTTAGCTATCATTGACAAAGAATTTGCATTAATTAACATCGGTTCTTCTGATAATGCCACTGTGGCACGATAATAATTCACCAATGAATCAGGCCAAATCGTTTTTATCGACATGCGATTTAAGATTGATAACACAGTACCTTGAATCTCCAAAAACAAATCACCACTGCTCTGCTTATTATGAAAGGCAATTTGGACCACATCTTTGAGGGGAATTGGCATAACTTTATCCAAGGAGCCAGCTGTTATTAATTCATCCAATGCAATGGCCGCTTCATAATTTCGAAAAAACTCATCTAAAAAGGATGCTGATTTATACTTCGTTGTTTTGAAATCATGTTCCAACGACTCCCGGTATTTACTTAGTAGATCATTGTGGAAAGTCGTTTTGCCTAAACGTTCCATTAAAACGTCTCGAAATGCATCACGAACGCTTTCAAAATTACCACGCCGGTTCCTGTGAGCTATCGTTGCCTCTTCAATAACCTTTATCAACTTATCACGATGCTCAACCTTTAAATCGGATTGATCTAAAAATAAGGGGCAATAATCGATTTTAGGATAATAAATATAGGATGGGTAATGGCTCGGTATATGCTTCGTATTGAAACCAAATAGCTCCATAACGGAAATCATCGTTGAATATTGATCAGACTTTTCATCGACTAATTCGTCTTGATCATTGATATTATAGGGATCGAGGTAGCCAAAATGGCCTCTTTTTCCATATACCGGCATATCAATACGATAAGCAAGACCTAGATCAATTAACTTGGGTTTTAATTGACCTTTGACAAGTTCTAATCGTATGTTTGCTGGTTTAATATCCGTATGGACAATGCCATATTGATGATGAAACTCATCCACCATATCCAATATGGCTATAGCCAGACCTAACGCTTGATTCGTCGTCATGATTGAAGGATACGCACGCCACATTTTTATCCATTTTTTCAAGCTTTCAAAACCGACTTTAGCCATGATCGTGGTAAACGCATGATGGCTATCAATCAAATCATATTTGATTTTGAAATAAGGAATTTTCGCCAACAGATTAAATTCATCGGCGGCTTCACCAATACTCATCCGCTGAATGGGGCCATTTGATGTTGGCATTAATGATGGCTCTATGGATGACGACATCATCGAGTCATCTTCATAGGTAGTTTTCGCAATGCGCGTTGTTTTAGTTTTATAATCAAACGCTTCGTTCTTAATTTGCCATCGAACACTGATATTTTTTACTTCACCAAACGCCCCCTTTGCTAGTATCCAGTTATCCAAAACAAAGTATTTATCACTCCCAGAAAGGGGCTGTTTAACATCGTTGACTAGTCGGATAGCTTTAATAAGACTATGGGTTGGAATTAAGTTGATAGGCTTGCCATCCTTTTCAACTTGGTAGGGTTTTGATGCCATAAAGTAAGTTTCATGGGGGTAGGTTTTAATTAACTTTTCAACCCACTTAGCATTTTCAACATGAGTAGGATTAAAAATCTGATCGTCCATTGATCATCTCCATTTAATCAACTTCACTAGGGATACTATCTACTACCTTAATTCATAGTCATATTTTGCACAAGAGGTTTGCTTTCCATGATAAGAATGCTACTATGGCATTAATCATGGATATATGCCAATTGCTATAATCAATAACTAAGTAACTTGCTTTTTTAAGCGTCTTGGTTATATTAATGATATAGATTAACCAAAGAGATCGCTTTATGACGACCAATTTGTATAGTAACGAATCAATAATCGTAAGCCTGGTGGCAGATGACTTATTAGAAAGTCGCATTGAACATGCGTTACAAGCAGGGTTTCGTCGTATTGAGGTGCAAAGCCATGACATGAGCCGGCTAAAAGCAATCAAAGAAAAATTTGGGGACATCATTTTGGGTGCAGGCTTGGTTATCACGACGCAACAGCTTGAAGATAGCTACCTTGCTCAAGTTGATTTTGTCACCAGTCCCGGCTTTTTACCCTCACTTGTGCAAACCGCTTCGATTTATTCCATTGATTATTTGCCAGGTGTAGCGACCGTGTCAGAAGCCATGCAAATCTTTGCGTTGGGCTGCAAAAAAGTTCGCCCTTTGCCAGCTTCTTTATCCTTTTGTCAAACGTTATCGCATTACCTTCCTGAATTAAAGCAAATACCGGCTGATATTGATTGGGATATAGCAGAACAATACCTGGCAATCCCATCTGTCATCTCGGTTAGCATTTGCAATCCTGAAAATGAACACTTAAAAGCAATGACTGAAAACCAAGTTGTCTCTTAACAAATATGAGAATGTCGCTAACGCGTGAATTAACTGGCAGATTTTGAACGCATTCCTGTATTACTTTAATGTAAAAAATAACAAAAAAGCGCCAATACAAATTGCACTGTCCGCTATATTAAACACCGGCCAATGGTAGTTTTTGTAATAAACGAGGATGAAATCGACCACGGCACCATGAATAAATCGATCAATCACATTACTAAAAGCACCGCCAATAATCATCGCCAAGCTCATTGCTTGCCATCTCGCCTTGAGGGCTGTCCGCCACATCCATATAAACAAGACAGTACACATGGTGAGGCTAAAGCCAGTAAAAAACCATCGGTGCCAATCGCCAGCACCACTTAGAAAGCTAAAAGCCGCGCCCGTATTGAAAGCAAGCATCCAACTTAACATGGGTATGACAGGCACAGAATTGTAGGGTGTTAAACTGGTTAACGCCCAATACTTAGTGAGTTGATCAAAGAAGATGACCAGGAACAACACTAGCAACGGTTGCCATCGACTCATACAAAAGACCTTATTTCATCAATGCCGGTAATGTTGTTGACACAACGATGACACAAATCAGGATGATCCGCATGACTCCCAACATCGGGTTGTCTGTGCCAGCAACGTGTGCACTTAGGGTCTTCTGAGGCATCAACGACAATGGCTAATTCCAAGTTTTCTGCTTGAAAGCTATGGTTTGGCGCTTCTTTGAAGGCTCGAATCTTAGCGTTGGAAGTGATAAGTAAAAACCGCAGTTCGTCTTCTAAGGATTCCAGCATCGAACGAATACCCTCCCCAGCATACAAGGTCACATTAGCCACTAACCCTGAACCAATCACACCTTCTTTTCGTTTCATTTCAAGCGCTCGATTCACTTCATCGCGTATCGGTTGCAATGTTGACCAAAATGCCATGTCGATCGAAGCAACATCTGGGAAAGCGTCATACCATTCATTTAAGAACACCGAGTCGTTTTTAACGCCAGGGATGTACTGCCATATCTCTTCCGCGGTAAAGGAAAGTACGGGTGCCAACCAGCGAGTCAAGGCATGAGCAATATGATACATTGCCGTTTGACAAGATCGCCGGGCCGCACTGTTTTTGGGTAAGGTGTATTGTCTATCTTTAATGATATCTAAATAAAAGCTACCCATATCGATGGAGCAGAAATGATGGACTTTTTGATAGATGACATGATAGTCAAACGTATCGTAGGCATCGATTACTTCCGCTTGAATTTGTTGAGCGCGCTTAATTGCCCATGCATCGAGCGCGACGAGTTGTTCCGCGGGTAAAGCATCTTTCTGAGGATCGAAATCAAACAGGTTTGCTAGTAGAAAACGAGCCGTGTTGCGGATGCGCCGGTAGGTGTCGCTGATACGTCGCATGATTTCATCTGATATGCTAACTTCTTGTTGAAAGTCAGCTGAACAAACCCATAAACGCAAGATGTCCGCACCATAGTCTGCGACCAGCGTGTCTAACGCGACATAATTTCCCTTCGATTTCGACAGTTTCTTTCCATCCGCATCGACAGTAAAGCCATGAGTTACGACGGTTTTATAAGGTGCTGAACCATTGATAGCAACAGCAGTGGTTAACGACGAATTAAACCAACCACGATATTGATCCGACCCCTCTAGATACACATCTGCGGGGTATCCCAACTCTTGGCGTTGCTTTAACACGGTATAATGGGACACACCCGAATCAAACCAAACATCCAAGGTATCGGTCATTTTTTCGTATTCACTTGCGTCTTTCCCCAATAATTCTTCGGGATTTAAATCAAACCATGCATCTATCCCATTAGTTTCAACTTTTTGGGCGACTTTTTCGATTAAATTAACAGTTTGGGGATGAAGTTCTCTGGTTTCACGATGAATGAACAATGGCATGGGGGTTCCCCATGATCTTTGGCGCGATATACACCAATCAGGTCTATTCTCAACCATTTTTGCCATTCGCTCTTTGCCCCATTCGGGTAACCATTGGACCCGATTAATTTCAGCTAAAATTTGCTCCCTCAAGCCATTTTTATCCATGGAAATAAACCACTGAGGCGTTGCTAGGAAGATAGTTGGGGTTTTATGACGCCAACAATGAGGATAGCTATGTAAAATCGATTGATGACTTAATAAAACTTCCTCATGCTGCAAACGCTCCAAGATGGGCTGTTGTGCTTTATTGATGTGTAGACCACCAAAAAGGGGGAGCGATTCCACAAAACAACCATTTTGCATGATCGGGTTATGAATCTCAATGTTGTATTGTACTGCGACAGCATAATCGTCTGGGCCATGTGCAGGGGCAGTATGGACACAGCCGGTTCCGGATTCAGTCGTCACATGTTCGCCTAACAAAACTGGCACTTTTTTATCAAACAATGGATGCTTGAGTGACATAGATTCCAAAACGTTACCTTGGCAGACAGCAACTTTTTCAAACGACTCAATGCCATATCGAGCCATTACGTCATCACATAAATCAGCACAGACAACGAAATAACATTGCTTCGTATCAACCAAAACATAGTCTAGTTTGGGATGAACACAAACAGCTTCGTTCGCAGGCAGGGTCCAAGGCGTGGTGGTCCAAATGGGAATAACCACTGGTTTTGTCGGTGAAGTATCGCCAAACCGTTTCAAAGCTTCGTTAGCATCAACGGCGATAAAAGCAACATCGATCGACGGTGATTGCTTATCATCGTATTCAACTTCCGCTTCAGCAAGCGCAGAGCCACATTCTATACACCAATGAACTGGCTTGAATCCTTGATGTAAATGACCATTTGCAATGATCTGTGCTAACGATCGTAAGATATCCGCTTCATAGCGGAAATCCATAGTCAGATACGGATGATTCCAATCACCAAACACACCAAGCCTTTTAAATTCATTGCGTTGTATATCAATTTGACTGGAGGCATATTCACGGCATTTTTCGCGAAACTCACTGACAGATAGTTTATGTCCCGCTTTTCCTACCTTCTTTTCCACATTTAACTCAATTGGCAGACCATGACAATCCCAGCCTGGCACAAATGGCGCACGATAACCGCTCATTACCTTTGATTTAACGGTGATATCTTTTAAAATTTTATTTAACGCATGACCACAATGGAGATGGCCATTTGCATAGGGAGGGCCATCATGCAAAACATATAATGGCTTTTGGGCTTGCTCTTTGCTCATCGCTTGGTAAAGCCCAGACGTATCCCAATCTTCTAATCGTTGCGGTTCCCGCTGACTAAGACTTGCCTTCATGGGAAACTCAGTTGTGGGGAGGTTAAGCGTGGATTTATAATCTGTCATTGCATATTACTCTTCATCTATCAAAGTTGTTAGGTTTGGCAAAATAGGCTTCACTTTCTTGTATATCTTGATGGATTTGGCGAATTAAGTCATCAACATTAGCAAATTTTATCTCATCTCGCCGTTTGTGTAAAAAAACAACTCGCAACCGTTCGCCATACAGCGACTGTTCAAAATGATGAAGGTGCACTTCCAAAAAAAAGGTAGTTCCATCAACGGTAGGCCGGTTGCCGATGTTCGCCACCCCAGCATGAGCTTGTCCATTCGAACGCATCACCCAAACATCAAACACGCCTTGAATCGGCATTCGGTTATGGCTTAATTTAATATTCGCTGTGGGTATTCCCCACTTTCGTCCTCGTTTATCACCATGCATGACGCGTCCTGATATCGCATAAGTCCTACCAAGCAACCGTTCAGCCGATTCAAAATCGCCTCGTTCCAAGGCTTGTCGAATATTAGTTGAGCTAACCCGATTTTTTTCAACGGTAAAATTATTAAAACAGTCAACCTCTGCATGGCAGAGCTTTGCTTGTCGTTGGAGTGTTTCATAATTTCCCTGACGCTGATATCCGAATCGAAAATCTTCGCCCGTTAAAAGGTATTTAATATTTAATGTGTTAAACAAAATACGCTTTGCAAAATCGTCTGCCGGTGTCAGCGCCATCTTTTTATCAAACTTCAAGCAGATTGCATAATCAATACCTAGCTGAGCAAGCTGACGCAGTTTTTCTCGGAGCGAATATAATCGAGCAGGAGCCTGTTCTCGCTGAAAATATTCAGCGGGTTGGGGTTCAAACAATATAACCGCCGTGGGTAGAAGGTGTTTCGCTGCCTGTAATTTCAATGCTTGAATTAATGCTTGATGGCCAAGATGAACGCCATCAAAATTGCCAATGGTTGCAGCAATGGGATTATCCTGAAAGTGTTGATGTTGAAACCCTCTGAATAACTGCATTAATTCCTTATCCCATTTTACTCTTCAAATGACATTAAATGACCTAATTTATCTTTTTTCGTTGCCAAATAGTCTCTGTTTTCTGTGGTCGCATATGCCGGTAAGTTTACTCTTTCTGCTACTTGAATACCATAATTTTGCAGTGCTTCCAACTTATTAGGGTTATTGGTGATTAACCTGACAACAGACAAGCCCAAATGCGTTAGAATTTGATAAGCAATTGCATAACTGCGATTATCGGCAGGCAAACCGAGCTTTAAATTTGCATCGACTGTATCATAGCCTTGATCTTGTAAGGCGTATGCCTTTAGTTTATTAGCAAGTCCAATCCCTCTTCCTTCTTGCCGCAAATAGATCAACACGCCCCCTTCTTCTCCGATTTGATTAAGCGCATGTTTTAGCTGAGAACCACAATCGCAGCGACACGAACCAAACACATCACCAGTGATGCATTCAGAATGTATACGAACAAGGGGTACTTTATTTCCATCTCTAGGCGGCTTAACTAAAGCAAAATGCTCCGATTGATCCAATTCATTATGAAATACTGTCATGGTAAAGTCGCCTAATCCCTTGATTGGGAGCCTGGCGGAGGAAGCTACCTCAATTAACCTTTCATGCGTAATACGATATTCAATCAGGTCTTTAATGGTGACCATCAGTAAGTTATGTTGCTCAGCAAAATCTACGAGCTGATCGCGCCGACTCATTGTGCCATCTTCATTAATGATTTCACAAATAACAGCGGCAGGCGTTAACCCTGCGAGTCTTGCTAAATCAACACTGCCTTCAGTTTGACCCTGTCTTGCAAGCACCCCTTTGGGATGAGCCTTTAGTGGGAATACATGGCCTGGGCTTATCACATCTTGTGGTCCCGAATTGGGATCGATAGCAACAGCAATTGTCCTGGCTCGATCTTGGGCTGAAATTCCCGTGGTGACGCCTTCGGCTGCCTCGATGGATACGGTAAAGGCTGTGCCAAAGGATGACTGGTTTTTGGAAGTCATCATGGGTAGATGCAGTTTTTCAATTAATCTTTCTGCCATTGAAAGACAAATGAGTCCTCGACCAAATCGAGACATAAAATTAATAGCTTGGGGGGTTGCATAATCAGCAGCAACAACCAAGTCTCCTTCATTTTCACGAGCTTCATCATCTAATAGGACAATCATTTGGCCTTTTTGCATTGCCTCAATTGCCGCGCTTATCGGCGAAAATGGGTTTGTCATACGCTTATTACCTCTTGTTCAATTAACCGCACCTGATGGGCGATAAGTCTTGCAAAATAATCAAATTCTATATTCACCGAATCGCCAACATGCAAACTTGAAAGATTCGTATACTTGAGCGTGTGGGGGATAATCATCACTTCAATAAAATCCCCTTCTGCTTTATTAATTGTTAAGCTAACTCCGTTGATAGCGATGCTTCCCTTAGGAAGCAAATACTGTGAGGCATGCTTATCCACAAATTGAGAAAATGCCATCACATGATAATCGCCCAGCATGTGACTGTTAACTAACGTGGCACAGGTATCGACATGACCGGTCACATAATGGCCACTAAACCGCCCATTCGCGGGCATTGCCCGCTCAAGGTTCACCCAATCTCCTTGCTTTAAACGCCGAAAACAAGTTTTATCTAACGTTTCGGGAGAAAGATCGAACAGCGCATGCGTATCACTGCTTAGTGCGGTTAAACAGGCACCATTGACACAAATGCTTTCACCTGGTTGAATATCAGGCCAACACGTATCGATGGTTAGACGGATGCCATTGTTTTTTTCAGCAATACTCAGTACTTGAGCCGTTTTTTCAACGATTCCGGTAAACACTTAATCTCCTATGCGGTAATTCATCAAGTTTTAGTCGCATTACAAAACCCGCTTTATTCGCAAGATTGTATCATTCAAGGTATACGAGCAATATCCATTCACGTCCCCCCAAATCCATTTACCCGTATGTCTACTATGGCAATGGAATTATCCTGATTTAACTACCAATCCAAACGAAGTATGGCATTATCATCCATTATCTGCCAATTCACGACGGGTTTTTCTTCGGTCCAATTAGGCATATCAGAAAAAGCTGATATGGCTTGATTGCCTAACACATGAGGCGAAACATATAAATACGTCGTTTGTACCAATTTATGCTGGTGCAAATAGGAAAACAACTTACCACCCGCTTCAACCCATACATCATGATACCCCTGCTCACCTATTAGACGAATAACCGCATCCATATCAAGCCCAAACTGGTTTTTGGGCACTGAGAAATGGTGCTTGGTGACAGCAGACGCAACCGTTGCCTCTGGCTGGTGAAATTGTAACACTATTTTTGCAGCTTGTATTGCTTTTGCTACTTTGGGTACGCTTAAATCGCTATCAACAACCGCTAATGGCTTACTGGTTTCCTTCTCGTTGATCCGAACATTAAGCAATGGATCATCGGCTAGAATGGTTGCGGCTGATGTCAGAATAATATCACTGCTATCACGATGAAGGTGCGTATGGGTGCGACATAATTCATTACTTAATTGAAAGGGTTGATTCCCTTTATTGGCAATTCGACCATCAAGGGATATTGCCATTTTAGCGGTAACCCAAGGACGATGATGGTGTGTCCAATAGTGGTAGCTTTGATAAAACTGATCGATTTCTGGCATTGGAAAATGAATAACTTCAATACCATTTTCCCTTAAAATTTTTGGTGTATCATTTTGTTTTACAACTGGGTTGGGATCAGCAAATCCATAGATGATCTGGCTCACGTTTCTCTCAATGATTTGCTTCACGCAGGGGGGAGTTCGACCCCAATGATTACAGGGCTCCAAGGTGACATATAAACGAACATCGCTTAAATCACCTTCAAGCTGATTTAATAAGTTGATCTCGGCATGGGGAGTGCCTGCACCTTGATGAGCAGCGCGTGCTAGAACATCCTGTCCTCTAACAGCAATAGCCCCTACGGATGGGTTGGGAGCGCAATACCCACGAAAACGCTTAGCCTCATCCAGTGCTTCGAGCATGAATGAACTGTGCATACATAAAATAGATGGAAAAATTGCTCACATACTAGCAAAATTTTCCTAGTCAGGATAGAGTTTTAATTGAAATAGCGACATGCAGGATAAAAACAAGCTTGAAAGAATAAGGGCTTCGCTTCGCTGGAAGGAGGCATCTTGAAAACAAAAGTAAATTTTTTTCCCATGCGAGGCAAATAGTGTACAATATTTATTTAACTTATTGAGAATACCTTGAACTGCTTCAATTTTCGTTCACTCATGGCGTGGTTTATTCTTTCAATTATGATTGCCTCGCCTGGTTATGGCTTAACAGCCTATACGAATAAAGAACTCGATGAGCTTGAAAAAGAATTTAGGCAACAAATTAATCAATCTAGCTTAGTGATACGCGAACCACTTGCCGTACAGTATATCAACCACCTAGGCAAACGACTGTTTAAAGACCAAGATGGCAAGCCCCCCTACTTTTTTATCGTTCAATCAAATGAGATAAACGCGTTTGCGGGACCAGGTGGACTCATTGGTATCAATACATCACTCATTTTAACGACAGAATCCGAATCGGAACTTGCCTCGGTGATGGCCCACGAAATGGCCCACGTTGAACAACATCACTTATATGCCATGCTTGAACACCAAAAGCAGATGCGCATCCCCATGCTGGCATCCATGCTAGCTTCCTTGGCATTAGGTGTTTTAAACCCTGTGTTGGGAGAAGGTGCTATGATGGCCTCGTTAACCGGATTAACACAAGATAGAATTAATTTTGTTCGTGCGAATGAAAAAGAGGCCGATCGCATCGGTATCAATTATTTAATCAAAGCAAATATTAATCCCCAAGGAATGATTCGCTTTTTTAAAAAAATGCAAGAAAACTCACGCTATTATTATACCGACAATATTCCCGCTATTTTGCGTACTCATCCACTGGATGAGGATAGAATAGCAGAAGCAGAAAATAGGGCGGGAACGACGAAAGGCAAAAAATTTAGTACAGATTTTAACTATTTTTATTTTCGGGAATTGATTCGCGTACTTTCAACCGAGGATAAATTCCGACTCAGTAAATATTATGCCAAGTCGTGCCAGCCCAAAATGGCTTGCGACTATGGCCAAGCCTTATTAGCAACCAAACAACGCCAATTTGAACAAGCAATGAAACAGCTTACCAAGCTTGATGAGCAAACCCCTGATAACATTTTTATCCAATTAGCCTTAGCTGAAAGCGAACAAAACAGCAAAGATAAACACTATGGCTTAACGTTGATGAAAACACTGTATGAAGATTATCCTGATAACTATGCCGTGATTGCAGCCTACGCAAAGCAGCTCATGTTACAAAATAATGCGAAGGAAGCAACGTCGGTCTTGGTGTCTGGGCAACGCCAATTTCCGCAGGATGTTGCGCTTTGTTATTTATTGGCGCGCGCAGAAAACCAAAACAAGCGATTAAGTTACGCCTACTTCACCCAAGCACAATGCTTTTTACTCGAAGGCAGACACCGAGATGCCTATTTTCAATTAAAAGAAGCGAATAAATACGATAAAAGCGATTCCTACATTCATTTAAGGATCAATGCATTAATTGGTGAGATAAAATTATTGGAGTCTACTTAGGTAACGTCCCTGACAACAAAATTATTTAAATATACCTGATAGAAATAAATCCGACCAATATTATTATTGGTCGGTAAGCAGATTATTTGCTTGAAGGCGAAAAGCAAGCATCAACCGCGCTAGCGATAGGATAAGTAATAAGCTGACTAATTGTCGAAACAAGTTTAATCGCCATTGCTAGCACAAATGTTGCTATTGTCAGGGGTAGTAAAACTGGGGAAAGCAGAATGCATAAGCCAGCCGCATAATTTGATCCATTGTGCTGCGCCACCACTTGCATTGCAAAATCTGCCGATTTATCACTGAATTGATTTGAATATTCTTTATAATTTCGCCTTGCACTGCTATTAGCAAAAATACTATAGGTTGCTGTATAAGGAAGATAGGCTAGTGAGTTTGATAAGGATGATACCCCATCATAAAAGTTATCTAAAAGACCAGTAGCAGACATAATTCTCTCCGATTGCTAAAAAAGAGATCAATTATACACATAATTACTCATTTGATCAATATTATGGCTTTATTTTGAAAAAGAATGTGACATTTCTAAATTGCTAAGACACCAAGCTGAATTATTATTGATTATTTATTCTTATTAGGGGCGATTAATATCTCTCAATCTTCAAGAAATAGTTGAATCATTGGAAAAATATCGCACCACTTTTTTATTATACTGCAGATATATGATGAGAATATCTCCCTAGTGATAAAGGCGTTATTAATACGTCAAGATGCAAGAAAAAAGGCTTTAAAGGTTTTTGAATAGAAGAAGTTGGTCGTAAGCCGGGTTCTGTCGAGGACAATCATTCATCTGGGATTGATATCACTATCAACCTCAAGCGACCTACCCAAGCCCCGCATGGGCCATGCGTTGGGAGATCCCAAGGGCTTCTATTTGGTCTTGCTCCAAGTGGGGTTTACCCTGCCACAACTGTTGCCAGTTGCGCGGTGCGCTCTTACCGCACCATTTCACCCTTACCATTGCTGGCGGTATATTTTCTGTGGCACTTTCCGTAGGTTCACACCTCCCAGGCGTTACCTGGCACTCTGCCCGATGGAGCCCGGACTTTCCTCCCTTCTAAAGTGAAGAGCGATTGTCTGACCAACTTCGTTTATAATTTTAGCAGAATGGTGAGATTAATGATATAACGATAAGCAGATAATTCTTATCAAACCACTTCTTTACTCTCATCGCGTATAATGGCTAAATTAAAGACATCGTGCAAGGCAACGATTGCTTGATCGACAAAGCGATTATCAATGACCACCGTGATTTTTAATTCAGAAGTCGTAATCATCTGAAGATTGATGCCAAGTTGATCCAAGGTACGGAATAACTGAGGTGCGATTTCAGGATGGCTTTTAAGCCCTGCTCCGACTACCGATACCTTCGCTAAATTTTCGATGCTACTAATTCGCGATAATCCGAGTTCTGATTGCATGGATTGCAATAACGCCATACTCGGACCATATTCATCTTGGTGAACGGTAAATATAAAATCCATTTCAGTATCACTGGTTGGATGCTGTAACAAGGTATCGGTGTTAACACCCTGTTCAGCCAATTTGCTCAATACGGTTGCAACCGCCGATTTTTCGGAAGGCAAACCGGATAATGTAATCTTTGCTTCATGACGGCTGTAAGCAATCCCTGTAACAGAAGGCGATTCCATTTTTTCTCGTTGGGCCATGGATATCAATGTGCCAGGTCCCGCCTCTTTAGAAGACAACACCCTTAAGGGCACTTTGTATTTACCTGCAAATTCCACCGAGCGAATTTGTAATACTTTGGCACCTAGGCTGGCTAATTCAAGCATTTCCTCAAAACTAATTTCTTCTAACCGTCTGGCATTTTTAACCACACGCGGATCGCAGGTGTATATGCCATCGACATCGGTGAATATTTGGCATTCATCCGCGTTAATGGCGGCTGCAATTGCAACAGCCGTCGTATCTGAACCGCCCCGTCCCAGAGTGGTGATATTGCCATCTTTATCAGCCCCTTGGAATCCTGCCACCACCACGACAAACCCTTCTTTTAAAGCCGATTCGATTGCTTGGCTATGGATGGTTTCGATCCGGGCTTTTTTATAAATTGCATTTGTTTCAATACCAGCCTGATACCCGGTCATCGATTTAGCAGGGATATTAATTGCCTGTAATGCCAAGGCCGTCAGCGCACTGGTAATTTGTTCGCCTGTTGAGACTAACGTGGCATATTCCCTGCCATCCGGATTGGGGCCATACGATTTGGCTAAGGCAATTAATTTATCGGTTTCGCCAGCCATTGCGGAAACAACAACCACCACTTGATGCCCTTCATGGTATGCTTTTGCAACGATAGAGGCCACTTTTTGAATATGGTCTGCCGAAGCAACGGAAGTTCCACCAAATTTTTGCACATATCGCGCCATATGTCGCCTTATTCTTACGTTTCAAAACTATGAAAAGTCTGCTAGGGATGTTCCTTCCCTGTTAGCGACTAACCTTTTGCTTTATCATGGTATCAACTTGAAGCAAGCGTTCATTCAGATCCGTTGGCAGCGGGCCTCCTCCTTGAGCTAATTCATCTCTTCCTCCTCCTTTACCGCATAGGATTTGGACTAACTCTTTGGCCGAAGGCATTCCCCCAATCAATGCTTTATCAACCGCTGCTATCACATTGATCTTATCATCTTCTATTTTGTATAGCATAATCACAGCATTCTGCATAGAGCTGCGCAACTGATCAACTAACTGTCGTAAGCCTTTACTATCAAGCTCTGGCATTTCTTTTACTAGTACCTGAGCTGTGCCAATTGAGACCGCTTCTTTGACCAAATCTTTACTTGATTGGCCCGCTAATTTATTTTTTAGATCCGCTATCTCTTTATTTGCCGCTTTCAAATCTTCCACTAATTGCGCTGTTTTTGCGACAACTTTCCCCACACCGGTTTTTAAAGTATCGGCAATACGTTGCATCATATCGAGTCGGCTGTTCAACCATCCCAAAGCATAGGCACCTGTTACCACTTCGATACGTCGTATACCGCTGGCAATACCAAACTCAGAAATTATTTTAAACACACCAATATCGCCAGTGCGATTCACATGGGTACCACCGCATAATTCTTTTGAGTAATCACCGACGCTGAGAACTCGAACTTTATCACCATATTTTTCACCAAATAAAGCCACAGCACCGGCTTTTTTTGCTGCATCCATACTCATCACATCGGTCGCCACAGGTATGTTGGCACGAATGACCTCATTCACAATATCTTCCACTTGTTGAATTTGTTCTGGTGAAAGTGCCTGGTGGTAAGAAAAATCAAAACGGGTGATGGTGTCGTTAACCAAAGACCCCTTTTGTTGAACAGACTCCCCTAAGCACTGTTTTAACGCTTCATGAACTAAATGGGTGGCCGTATGATTTAAGCGGATAGCATCGCGGCGCTGGGCATTCACCCGCGCTGAGACGGTATCTTTCATCGACAAAACACCGGATAGAACTTTTCCCTGATGGACAATTGCCTGGCCTATTTTTTGAGTGTCTTCCACCTCAAAAACGCCTTCATCACTCTCAATGGTGCCTTGATCGCCTATTTGCCCACCGCTCTCTGCATAAAAAGGCGTTGAATCCAAAACCACTAAACCACTTTCACCTTCTGATAATTGCAAAACCGGCTGATTATCCTTGGTTAAATAAGTAATTTTGGCTTGGATACTATCTGCATCATACCCATGAAAGGCACTTTCTTGCTCAATAACAGGCATGTCATGGTAGTCAATGGCAAACTGGCTTGCTGATTGGGATTGTTCCCGTTGCCTTGTCATGCAAGCATCAAATTCAGCCATATCCACCGTCATTTGATATTCGCGCGCAATATCAGCCGTTAAATCGACTGGAAAACCATAGGTATCATATAATTTAAAAGCAAGTTCGCCCGGAATAACTTTTCCCGATAGCTGACTAAGTTCTGCTTTTAGCAACGTTAACCCTTGCGAAATGGTATCTGCAAATTTCTCTTCTTCTTTTTTCAAAACGGTTTCTAACTGGGTTTGGCTATTGGCTAAATCTGGGTACGCGTCCCCCATGACATCTATTAACGGCTTCACTAACCGATAAAAAAATGGCAGTTCTAATCCCAATTGGTTTCCATGCCGAATAGCACGGCGAATGATACGCCGTAATACATAGCCTCGTCCCTCATTACTGGGAGTTACTCCGTCTTTGATTAAGAAGCAACATGAACGAATATGATCCGCAATAACCTTTAATGAGTTACTGTTTTTATCAATATCTGGCTTTAACGCAATGATCGATTCAATGAGTGTGGTAAATAGATCGATATGGTAATTATTATGAACTCCCTGTACGACAGCCGCTATGCGCTCTAACCCCATCCCCGTATCCACGGACGGCTTAGGCAATGGGTGCAATTTCCCATGTCGGTCACGGTTAAATTGCATGAACACTAAATTCCAAATTTCAACATATCGGTCGCCATCTTCCTCAGGACTTCCCGGAGGTCCTCCCGCTATTTCAGGGCCGTGATCGTAAAATATTTCTGTGCAAGGTCCACACGGCCCGGTATCTCCCATCGACCAGAAATTATCTTTTTCACCGCATCGGGAAAACCGTTGAGAAGACACTTTCATCTCGTTAAGCCAAATATCTTCCGCTTCTTTATCTTCATGGAACACAGTGATCCACAATCGCTCTGGCGGCAGCCCCAGCACTTTCGTTAAAAACTCCCAAGCATATTGAATCGCATCGCGCTTAAAATAATCACCGAAACTAAAATTACCCAGCATTTCAAAAAAGGTATGGTGCCTTGCTGTATAACCAACATTATCTAAATCGTTATGTTTTCCACCAGCCCGGACACAACATTGTGCGGTGACAGCACGGGTATAAGGGCGAGGCTCTAAACCAAGAAAGGTTTCTTTGAACTGCACCATGCCAGCATTGGTAAATAATAATGTTGGATCATTACCTGGAATCAGCGAACTTGAGGGAATCACTTGATGGTGGTGCTTTTGAAAATACTCAAAAAATGCTTGACGAATTTGTGCTGTATTCATGTTACGACTCATGTGTTAAAGAATAATGTTGCTTAGGGATATCCCCTGCTTTTAAGACTGTTTAGTCATTCTAATCTTCTTGATTTACAAAGCACGCTCTAATCACTTCGGCATCAAAGCCCCTGCTTTGCATAAAACGCATTTGCTTTTGGCGAGTCTTAAAATCGTTTATGTCGCTACCGGCATGCGCAAATTTCTTCCCATAAACCATTATCGCTTGTTCATACCAATCAATCGTCGATAAATGGTTCCTAATCAAGTCACTCGCGATTCCTTTTTGTTGCAACGCATGCCGTATTTTCAGAGGGCCATCGCCTTGGCCTACCCGATAGCGAGCATAGTGCTCAACAAATTGATCGTCGCTTTGGTACCCTTTTTGTTGGCATTGAATAATAGCTTGCTCTATTTCTGTATCCGAAAATCCTTGGCTTGCAAGTTTGATTTTAAGTTCATGGCAACTATGGGCACGGCGAGCAAGCAGTTGAACTGCTTGCTCAAACGCTTTACTCATCAACCATCTCAGCTACTTGAGCAGGCTCCGCGACTCGTTTAGGGAGCAATTCTGAGCGAATTTTTTGCTCTAACTGTGTTGCAATCTCAGGATGTTCTTTGAGATACAAGCGAACATTATCTTTCCCTTGACCAATTTTTTCACCTTGGTAACTGTACCAAGCGCCTGACTTATCAATTAGGCCAAGATCCGTGCCTAAAGTGATAATTTCTCCTTCACGAGATATCCCCTCACCATAGAGAATATCAAAATCCGTCTGTTTGAAAGGAGGAGCGACTTTGTTCTTCACGACTTTGACCCGTGTTTCACTACCAAGGACTTCTTCGCCTTTTTTAATCGCGCCAACACGGCGGATATCCAAACGCACGGAGGCATAGAATTTCAACGCATTACCACCCGTGGTTGTTTCTGGGTTACCAAACATAACCCCAATTTTCATGCGAATTTGGTTAATGAAGATAACTAATGTATTGGAACGCTTGATGTTAGCGGTTAATTTTCGCAATGCTTGAGACATTAAGCGCGCTTGCAGCCCAACATGCGAATCGCCCATATCCCCTTCAATCTCTGCTTTCGGTGTCAATGCAGCAACAGAGTCAATGATAATCACATCAACTGCCGCAGAACGGACAAGCATATCTGTAATTTCTAGCGCTTGTTCGCCTGTATCGGGTTGTGAAACTAACAGCTCATCAACATTCACCCCGAGCTTCTCTGCATAGCTTGGATCCAGGGCATGTTCAGCATCGACAAACGCCGCCGTCCCACCCATTTTTTGACACTCAGCAATCACCTGAAGTGTTAACGTTGTTTTACCGGAGGATTCGGGACCATAAATTTCAACCACACGACCTTTAGGCAATCCGCCAATTCCCAATGCAATATCTAATCCTAACGAGCCGGTTGAGATGGCACCAATATCTCGCACGACCGAGCTATCGCCCATACGCATCACAGAACCTTTACCAAATTGACGCTCAATTTGAGCTAAGGCTGCATCTAAGGCTTTTTGTTTATTATCTTCCATTGTTTTACCCGTTATCATTGTTTAGTAAACATGAATTATCACACAGATAAACATAGTCAACAAGCGTGGCCGTGAAATCGGACCAAACAGTGATCATGCGATAAACTGTTCTGCCATGGTTAATGCATATAAGCAAGATTGCGCACGAATTGTCTGTCGGTCTTTACCATCAAAATAGTGCGTTTTGGAAACGCTTTTGTCCTTGCTTGCAATAGCAAAGCAAACCGTTCCAACCGGTTTGCTTGGGGTACCGCCTGAAGGGCCTGCAATACCCGTAACGGCAACGGCAATATGAGCCTGACTTTGTAGAAGAGCACCCTCAGCCATTGCCAATGCCACGGGCTCACTGACAGCACCTTGTGTCGCTAAGAGGTCTGGACTCACATCTAACTGATTAATTTTTGAAGCATTACTATAAGTCACAAACCCACAGTCAAACCAATCTGAGCTTCCTGCAAGCTCCGTTAGCCACATCGCTAGTTGACCGCCTGTACAAGATTCAGCAGTACAAATCAATTTCTGCTGAGTCGTTAACAATGCTGTGACACGTTTTAACTTTAACTGAATTTGTTCGATTAATTGTGTTGCTGCCACCAATAACTCCTTCTTCTTAACCCAAAGATCAATCTTGTAAATCTATCCCCAAGCAATCCTGTATTTATTGATTATACCGGTGCTCATAAAAAATGCGAGATTATAATCTTTGTTTTTAGCCATTTTTATGTTACAATGTACATATTTAATACAGCATTTGGCACATCATGATTGTTAGACGTATTGCTCCCCATCGCTTTTCCCACCTGAGTAGTCTCCTCTATGAGTGTTGTTAATTCTCAAACCACCTTAATTTTGATTTAACGTATATTTTTGGGAATTCGACAAATGCAATACACAACAAAACTTTTAAAAACATGGCTTCAATCAAACTTGTTTATTTATGGCCTTATGATAAGTCTTGGCTTATTTGTTGGCTATTATGAGATTTACATACTTGATCCAATTGGTCATGCAGTTGCCGATATCTTTGTTCGCTTATTTAAGTTAATCAGTTTGCCAATTATTTCTTTATCAATCATCGTCACCGTATCGAAATGCCAACCCGATGGTTCGATTAAACGAATATGGCGCCGTATGCTGTTTTACACATTTACCACCACAGCTGTCGCAGCGCTAGTTAGTTTTTTTCTTTATGTACTCATACAGCCCCAATCAATCAACACCAGCCAGATTGATACACAGACTTTGACAGGCCAAGCCTTTCATTACAGTCAATATCTCTATGATATTTTTCCATCCAATTTCCTGGATCCTTTTTTAAATAACAAAGTAATGGGTGCTATTTTCTTAAGCCTTATTGTTGGTTTTGCGCTGCCTCAAATCCCTGATAAACAAGCACGGGATGCTGTCTTTCAATTCTTCAATGGTGTGCACAAACTATTGATGGTATTAACGCAATGGCTGATTCGTTTAATTCCACTCGCATTATTCGGATTTATGACCACAACAATCCATCAGCTTCATGCGGGTAAAGCGATGACTGGCTTATTCCAATATTTATTAGTCATCGTTGGGGCAAACCTCATACAAGGGCTTATCATTCTACCATTATGGCTTCGTGCCAAGGGGTTAAAACCGTTCATCGCGATGAAGAAAATGATGCCTGCGTTATCGTTAGCATTTTTTTCTAAATCGTCCGTTGGCAGCCTACCGGTAACCATGGATACCATCGAAAAGAACTGGGGCGTTCGCACGTCAACAAGCCGCATGCTACTCCCGCTTTGCACCAGCCTTAATATGAATGGTTGTGCTGCGTTTATTTTTACCACAGTCATGTTTGTCATGCATTGCCAAGGTGTCGATTTTTCATTGCTTACCATGCTGTTGTGGGTTTTTATTGCAACCATTGCTGCAATTGGCAATGCTGGGGTACCAATGGGCTGCTTTTTCTTAAGCGCGAGTTTGCTTTCTGGCATGAACATGTCCATCGAATTAATGTCTGTGATACTCCCCTTTTATGCATTAATTGATATGCTTGAAACAGCGCTGAATGTATGGTCCGATGCTTGTGTGACGAAAGTGGTCGATCATGGGATTGACGCACAAAAGGTAGACCTTGGATTAGATGAAGCGATACCACTCGCAGCGCAAAGAGCCAGTGTTTAGCGCAGGATGCTCTAGGGACAGCAAATCGCCGTTAAGACAAGAGCTCTAGGCATATTTGATAATACATCGTGGCTAAACATTCTAGCTCGGATAAATCACACCACTCATTGACTTGATGAATGCTTGCATTGACCGGTCCGAGTTCGACTACCTCGACACCATAGGGTGCGATAAAACGGCCATCCGAGGTACCACCGCTGGTACTTAATTCAGGCTTGCGGTTTGTTTTGGCCTGAATAGCCTTGACTGTGGCTTCAATTAGCGGCCCTCTTTTTGTTAAAAAGGGCTCACCATTTACCCGCCATTCAATGGTTACAGGCACCGTATGCTGATGAAAGATCGCTTCGGTTTGTTGCTGTAAACCAATCGCTGTTTGTTCGGTTGAAAAGCGAAAATTAAATTGCATCTGTAACTCACCCGGAATGATATTGCTCGCATGCCCCCCACTATCAATATGCGTTATTTGCAGGGTGGTTGGTGGGAAAAAATCATTCCCTGCATCCCATTGATATTGACAGAATTGTGCGAGTGCCGGTGCTATTTGGTGAATCGGGTTTAGTGCTAAATGGGGGTAAGCCACATGCCCTTGCTTTCCATGTAATGTCAGCTTACCCGTCAACGAGCCGCGTCGTCCAATTTTAATAACATCACCCACTGTTTTGGAGCTTGATGGTTCGCCAACCACGCAATAATCAATCGATACCCCTTTATTAGTCAACTCAGACATGACATGAGGCGTGCCATGCTCAAATAAATCACCTTCTTCCCCTGACGTGATTAAAAACCCAAGCCTTCCTTTAAATTGCTGTTGGTGTTCTGCATACCACTTAGCCATTAGTAGCATGGCAGCAATGCTGCCTTTCATGTCGGCCACCCCTCTCCCATATAATTTGCCCCCTACTTCTGTCAAATCAAACGGGTCTGTATGCCATTTATGATGATCGCCAACCGATACGACATCCGAATGGCCAGCAAAAACTAACAAGGGGCCATTTTCACCCAGATACGCAAAAAAATTAGACACTGGCGGATTATCATATTGCTGGCAATGAAATCCTAGCGAGCGAAAATAGTCCATCATCCACGTTTGACAACCAGCATCATCGGGGGTGATTGACGGAAAACTGATGAGCTTGGCTAAAATATCACGAAGTTCCATTTAAAACGGCCCTCTGAGTAAGTCATTAATACTGACTTTTGACCGTGTCTTAGCATCGACTTGTTTGACAATAACAGCGCAATAGAGGCTATATTGTCCATCGTCAGAAGGAAGGTTACCAGGCACCACGACCGAGCCAGCGGGCACACGACCATAGCTAATTTCCCCAGTCATGCGATTATAAATTCGGGTACTTTGCCCAATATAGACACCCATTGATAATACCGATCCCTCTTCAACTATCACGCCTTCAACCACTTCTGAACGTGCACCAATAAAACAATTGTCTTCAATGATAGTTGGCGCGGCTTGTAACGGCTCTAAAACCCCACCGATTCCAGCCCCACCCGAAAGATGAACGTTTTTTCCAATTTGGGCACACGAGCCTACTGTCGCCCAGGTGTCAACCATGACCCCTTCATCAATATACGCACCAATATTGACATACGAAGGCATTAATACCGTGTTTTTGGCGACATAGGCACCTTTCCTAACCACCGCATGAGGAACCACTCTGACCCCATGGGTTTGAAAATCCTCCCCAGTAAAATCCTGATATTTCAACGGCACCTTATCATAGAAATGGGTGAATTTCCCGTCAATGACTGTATTATTCTGTAATCGAAAAGACAGTAACACTGCCTTTTTTACCCATTCATTGACATGCCAACTTCCCTGTTTCTTTTCAGCAACCCGAATGTCACCTTTATCCAATCCCTCTATCACGCTTTGCACGGCCTGTTTAACATCATTACTGGCATTCGTTGGTGTTAAATTTTCACAATGATCAAAAGCTGATTCGATCAACGGTTGGTAATTCATAATTTTCTCATCATTAAGGGTTCATCGATAAAAGTAACTGATCTTTGTCATGCCATTGTTTGTTTAGCCACTCACGAAAGGATTGTTGCAAATTAGCATCATTGACTAGCCTATCGGTTAAGAATTCCTTCGGAATCTGAATTTTACGAATCGTCACATGAATCGCATCAATTCTTCGACAGAGGAAATCCCATAATGAACAACGCCTGCTACTATAATGGATAGTCACATCGATTAAACTGTTTATTTTTTCTCCCATGGCGGAAATGGCATAGCTAATCCCACCGGCTTTGGGTTTAAGTAAATTGTGATAGGGGGATTGTTGAATGCCCTTTTTTATCTCAGTAAAACGAGTTCCTTCAACAAAATTAATGATGGAGGTAGGCCGGTAACGAAACAGTCGCATGGCTTTTTGCGTTCTTTTGATGTCTTTACCTTTTTTATGAGGATGCTTTAAAAGCTGCTCTTTAGAATACCGTTTCATAAAAGGACAACCCATCGCCCACCAAGCAAACCCCATCAAGGGCACCCATTTTAATTGGTCTTTAATAAAAAATTTTAAGACAGGGATTTTCCGATTAAACACCTTTTGCAAAACAACGATATCCATCCAACTCTGATGATTGGCAACAATTAAATACCAATCCTTTTTATTTAAACTGTCGAGACCATCAATTCGCCACTTGGTTTTTTGTGTCCGATTAATAAAGAAATTATTAACACCAGACCAAAACATGACCACACGGTCAACCAATCTTGCACAAAAACTTTGCCATGGGGTATAAGGTATTAACTTAAATAAGCCAATAAATAAAATGGGTATGAATGCCAACATCGTTGACATGCATAACAACAAAATCTGCAATACGCCCAATAATGGTCTCCCTCGCTTACTCTTATCCTTCATGCATCGCTCCTAACGCTTGTTCTAAGTCGGCTATCAAATCATCCTTATGCTCAATACCTACTGATAATCTAACAAAACTATCGGCAATTCCAGCTGCTTCTCGCATTTCTTTTGGAATAGCGGCATGGGTCATAATGGCGGGATGCTCAATGAGACTCTCAACCCCACCCAAGCTTTCAGCTAAGGTGAAAACGTGACAGGCTGAAAGAAAACGACAAGTCTGTGCTTCATTTCCCTTAAGAACGCAACTGATCATGCCTCCAAAATCTCGCATTTGCGCTTTAGCAAGCGCATGCTGGGGGTGAGAAGCTAATCCGGGATAAATGACTTTTTCAACCTTGTCATGACCAGACAAATATTCAGCTACAGCCATTGCATTATCGCAATGCTGTCTCATACGTAACGATAAAGTTTTCAAGCTTCTCAAAACGAGGTAGCTATCAAAAGGCCCTAATATGCCACCTGCTGAGTTTTGTAAAAATGCAATTTTATCGGACAATCCCGCATTGGCAGTAATGATCAAACCCGCGACCACATCCGAATGACCATTAATATATTTAGTGGCTGAGTGAACAACGATATCAAATCCAAAGGATAAGGGGTTTTGTAAGTAAGGGGTTGCAAACGTGTTATCCGCTACCGCTAACAACTGATATTTCTTCGCCAGAAAACTGATCTTTTTTAAATCGACTAGCTTCAGCATGGGATTTGAGGGTGATTCAATCCATATCATCTTAGTCTTGTCTGTTATCGCTGCTTCAATTGCTGATAAATCAGTCATATCCACAAACGAAAAGGATAATTGGCTGGTGTTTTGTTTGACTTTACTAAATAATCGGTGAGTACCGCCGTATAAATCATCCATAGCAATGACGTGAGACCCTGCTGGGAGCAGATCGATAGCGGTATTCACAGCGGCCATGCCCGATGCAAACGCAAAACCTCGATGGCCCTGCTCTAAGTCAGCAATGCATTCTTCCAATGCGTGTCGGGTTGGATTTTGTGTTCGAGAATATTCATAGCCAGTATGCTGACCAGGCGCTGATTGGCGATAAGTCGAAGTAGCGAAGATGGGGGTCATCACCGCTCCAGTCACTGGTTCTGCTGATTGCCCAGCATGAATTTGTCGAGTATCAAAATGCATTTTACGCATGCGCACCTCTGCAAGTATCATTATAGTGGTGTTATTGTAAAGGTGGGAGCAACAACGCGCAACCAGAAAATGGAAAGCAACTTTATATGGGAAAAGGTTGCAATCAAAAATAACTTAAGATAACATGCGAGACCATGCAGGAGAGATGGCAGAGCGGTTGAATGCGGCGGTCTTGAAAACCGTTGAAGGGTAACCCCCTTCCCAGGGTTCGAATCCCTGTCTCTCCGCCAACATGATTGTTCTTTATTTTTTCTTACTCGACTGCTTGTAAAAATTCAATGCAAGCTCAGCAATCTGATCCCTTAATGAATCAAATCGTTCGTTTTTAGCTATCGATGAATAAAATCTTATTTGACCATTTTTATTTACTGTCATTAATTTTTTGCCATTGTCTAGCAATTCAAATGGTTTTTCCTTGTGTTTTTCTTCTTCGCCATGAATAATTTTTAGCAACGCACTTTGCCAGCTTTTAAACGATTTTGTTTTACCAATCTGTGGCGCAACTTGACTAAGTGCTCTCTGGTATATCTCCCCTTTGCGCCAATATTTGTGAATGATATCAGCTGCTTTTCGTGAGATATGATGAACATTTGCCGTATTCGACCAAAATGACAGAGGCACTTGAGAAAAGCATAGAAGCTGGTTAAGCTCTTCCTTAGAAACCGAGACTTGTTTACATAATTCCTCTTCTGAGATTTTATTCGACTCTAATAAGTTATGACAAACTAACCCCAGAGAAAAATCGGATACATGTTGCTTTTCATTTTCTGAAATGAGGCAGGCGATTGCTTCTTCAAAATTATAGTTACGAACAACCGCTTGCACAGGTCTATCCAGCTTTTTGCAAGCTAAAAAACGTCGAAACCCAGCAATGACCACGTATTGCACATGCTTATTCGTTCTTGCTTGAAAGGTATCATTGACGCGGGTGATGACAATTGGTTGCGCTTGACCTTTTTCCGCGATGCTTTTCGCGAGGGAAGACACTGCAGCAAAATCAACTTCAACATCATCGCGGTATTCCCAAGCATCAAGCATGTGAGTATCAATTTCAATCAATGAATCACGATCGCCTAATTCCTGTTCGGCCTTATATAATTTTTCCTTAAGTACTGCTGATAAACAAAATTCATTCATAATTAGATCCTCTCACGATAGTCTGCTTGGTGATCATTCTGAGCAGGTGATGTTGATTGTTTTTCATTACTTGCCTTTTGCAGATCTTTGTCAGGACCAGACGATGTACTGTTATCTTGACCGTTTGATTGACCTTTATTTGCTTTTGAAGCGTCTTTTTTACCAATCTCGAAGCCAAACATTTTTACTAATTCTCTTGCTAACTCTTTGAATTCATCATGACTTTCAGAGTTAGGGGCATAATCACCCACCCATTTACCTTGGAAAGCCGACTCAGCGAGTGCTGTTTTAAGTGTGATAAACGCTTCAAACGCATAACCAGTTTTTTTCAATTCTCGGATGAGTTTTTCAGAAATATTTTGACGCTTTTGTACTCTAACTCCGACAATTTTGAATGGTTTTTGAGCCATTTGTGGCACTGAAATCGCATCCGATAAGTTATGTTGATCGAGAAAACTAGGCGAGCAAGGCAACATGACTAAATCGGATAACATAATGGCTTTAAACGCAGCCGGCATGTAATTAGGTGGTGTGTCCAATAACACAAAATCATATTTACTTTTCAGTCGTTCAATGGGTTCAAGTGGTTTTTCATCATATAATGGAACGACGAAATCAATGTAAGGTCCGTTTCGAGCCCAAGTAACTGCGTCCGGTTTGTCTTTATCCATATCAGCAACCACAACGCGATAACCTAACTCTTTAAGCGCTCCGGCTAAATTAACAGTTGTCGTAGTCTTAGCGCTACCCCCCTTTGCCTGGCTGACAGCTATGACAAATCCCATGTCCACTCCTTAATATTTCAAGCTTATTGAATAAGTCGATTTGTTTCTCTTATTCTTTAACAATAGCACAAATATTAAAACTCATGGTTTAAGAGTGAACTTTTTGCTTATAAACATTAGTGTTTGGGGATAAATCGGCAACAAGCCTACAAGGAGCTAGCTTCCAATGTCAAATAAATAGGCTGGAACGATTCAAAGGCCTTTAACAACCGCATCGATTGCTTTCAATGATTTTAAAAGATCGGGCATTTGCTTTAATGGCCAGCTGTTTGGGCCATCCGATAATGCTTTATCAGGGTCAGGGTGGGTTTCCATAAATAGTCCGGATATCCCAACTGCCATAGCAGCCCTAGCTAAGGGGGGGACAAACTCACGCTGCCCACCGGAAGCGCCATCTTTACCCCCGGGTAGCTGCACCGAATGCGTTGCATCATAGACAACGGGACAGCCCGTTTCACGCATGATTTGTAATGATCGCATATCAGACACTAAGTTATTGTAACCAAAGCTCACGCCACGTTCACAAACGAGAATCTGTTGGTTTCCGGTCGCTTTAGCCTTAGCCACAACGTGTTTCATTTCCCAAGGAGATAAAAATTGCCCCTTTTTGATATTAACAGCAATACCTTGAGAGCACACATTTTGAATAAAGTTAGTTTGGCGGCATAAAAACGCAGGCGTTTGCATGACGTCCACAACCTTAGCAACTTCATGAACCGGCGTATCATCATGGACATCAGTTAAAACCGGAACACCAACTTGAGTCTTAACTTTTTCCAAAATTTGCAAACCTCTTTCTATTCCTGGGCCCCTAAAGCTAGTGCCCGAAGAACGGTTGGCCTTATCGAATGAGGATTTATAGATAAATGATATTTTCTGTTGTAAACAAATCTCTTTCAGATAGCCTGCTGTTTCGATAGCTAATTCTTCACTCTCAATAACACATGGACCTGCGATCAGAAAAAAAGGGGTTTCAAGCCCCACATCAAAGCCACATAATTTCATGATGATTCCTTTTTAGAAGCATAGTCGCGAGCTGCGTTAACGAAACTCGAAAACAGCGGGTGTCCATCTCGTGGTGTTGATGTAAACTCAGGGTGAAATTGACAACCAATAAACCAAGGATGATCGGCTAATTCAATCATCTCAACTAAATTTTTATCGGCAGAGTGCCCTGCTACGATCAACCCCTTTTCCAGGAGAGCATCTAAGTATTTATTGTTCACTTCATAACGATGCCTATGACGCTCAATGATTTGATCCTTTCCATATATTTTTCTAGCTAAGGAAGTCTCATGCAATTGACACATTTGTGCGCCTAATCGCATTGTACCGCCTAAATCGGAATTCTCATCTCGGAATCTTTTTTGGCCATCTTCATCCATCCACTCCGTAATCAAACCAATGACAGGGTAAGGCGTGGTCTTATCAAACTCTGTTGAATTAGCCGAAGCCAAATGAACTTTATTGCGAGCAAATTCAATCACGGCAGTTTGCATCCCCAAACATATTCCTAAAAAGGGAATTTTACGCTCCCGGGCATACTGTACTGCTTTGATTTTACCTTCGATACCACGCTCGCCAAAGCCACCAGGAATTAAAATTGCGTCCACGGCTTCTAATATTTCGGTGCCATGCTTTTCAATCCATTCCGCATCAATATAACTAATATGAACTTTATTACCGGTGTGAATACCTGCATGAATAAGCGATTCATTAATGGATTTATATGCATCACTAAAGTCCGTATATTTGCCTACCATACCAATTTTTACTTCGCCTTTTGTCTGCTTTTGCGCTTGGACTACACGTTCCCATTCACTTAGATTCGCTGGCGCTAGGGTCAAAGCTAATTTTTTCACAACAATTTCATCTAACCCTTGCTCATGCAATATCAGTGGAATTTCATAAATGCTTTTTGCATCTTTTAATGAGAAGACAGCTTCACGTTCCACATTGGTAAACAAGGCAATTTTTTGTCTTGTCTCAATGCTTAATTCTTTTTCTGAACGACATATTAATATATCGGGCTGAATACCAATTGAACGCAGCTCTTTTACTGAATGTTGCGTTGGTTTCGTCTTGGTTTCACCAGATGAAGGAATATAAGGAACCAAGGTCAAATGAATAAATAACGTACGTTGCGAGCCTAACTCGATCCGCATTTGCCGAATCGCTTCAAGAAAGGGTAACGACTCAATATCCCCCACCGTACCACCGATTTCGATCATTGCGATATCATAGCTATCTGCCCCAGCTTTTATGCAACGCTTGATCTCGTTGGTTATATGAGGAATAACTTGGACCGTTCCCCCTAAGTAATCACCGCGTCGTTCCTTCCGGATGACATTCTCATAAATTTTACCGGACGTGTAGTTATTACGACGCGTCATTGGCGTTCGAACAAAACGCTCATAGTGCCCTAAATCAAGATCCGTTTCGGCGCCATCTTGGGTAACATAAACTTCCCCATGTTGAAAGGGGCTCATTGTACCCGGGTCGACATTGATGTAAGGATCGAGCTTGATTAAAGTCACCGATAATCCGCGAGCCTCCAAAACAGCAGCTAATGAAGCCGCGGCTATTCCTTTACCCAAAGAGGAAACCACCCCACCGGTGACGAATATGTAGTTAGTCATAATGTTCCCGTACTAAAGAAACTTGAAATAACAAAGGGTGTACAGGACTTACACCCCCCTTATTCCAGCGAAAAAAATTTTTTGATTCAGTGAGTTAGTTGAACTAAACGCCCTCATCAAAATTTCTTTTTGCCTTGACCTTAGGGTTTTAAATAAGACCTGGTGTATTTTGTTGAAAAACAAAATAGCAAAAAGCATTTTTGGAGTCACGGCTATAGTAACAGAATATATGAACGATTCCTAGCTTGAGATACTGACATTCAACTTGTAGCAACAATAGCATCCTCAGACGAAGCACCTCGTATTTGTATCAGAAATGGAATATACATCAATGCGATAAAAAACGACAAGGAAAACAAGGTGACCCAACCAAAGTTGATTTCTATCATCGCCCCAAAGGGACCACAGATAACCCGTGGAATCGTTGAAAATGCAACAAATAATGAAAATTGAGTTGCCGTAAAGCGTTTATCGACAATGCGCATAAATAGCGCTACCAATGCGGTCGAACCTAAACCATTGGCAAAATTATCAGTGACAACACATAATGCTAATAAACTGACATTGTGGCCAACCCATGCTAAAACGATATAGGAAATATTTGTCGCCGCTTGAACTAACCCAAACACCATTAATGCTCGGTATAAATCCCATCGCATTAATAATACACCGGCCACAAGGCCCCCCAATACAGTAGCAATGATACCCAAGCCTTTGCTCACATAGCCGATGGTCGACAGGGAAAAATCCAATGTTTGCAACAAAAACGGTTGCATAATCGGACTCGTGATTGACGTAAATGCCTCCGCAAACTTATAAAAAAAGATAAACCCTAACAAATAGAAAATTTTATCGCGTTGCCTTAACTCGTTGATTGCGTGCATGAACGCTTGAGTAAGCCCTTCAGTGACAGGATAACCTCTCGGCTCGCGACTAAGCACACTTGCACTTAAGCCGACCAGCATAAACAAAGCGATTATCTGATATGTCACTCGCCAACCAAATTTATCGGCAATTATCAACGCCAAGGAGCTGGATAATAACATGGCCAAACGATATGCGGTGGAAGCGATGGAAGCACCCAAGCCATGAAGCGATCGAATTAAATATTCAGCACGATGTGCATCAATCACCGCATCTTGCGACGCAGCCAAGATGGCTAACAAAAAGGCGAAAAGGCCAACCAATACCGGGTGTATTATCGGATCAGCAAACGATAGAAGAAATAGTCCTACCATCAAGCTAACCTGGATAGCGCATAACCATCCTCGACGCCTGCCTAGGCCAAATAAATTAAATTTGTCAAACAAAGGTCCCCAAAAGAAGCGAAACGTATAAGGGAGATTGACCAAACCTAATAGACCGATGACAAGAATGGATGCTTTTTCAGAGCTATACCATGCCTGTAATGTCGAACCAAGTAGTGCAAAAGGTAAACCCGAGGAAAAGCCTAAAGCGAAGACTATGATCAGTTTTTTAATCGTCGATGTTTTCATATAAGAAAAGAGGGCCAAACGACCCTCTTTGGATGATTAGGATGACTGTTTTTTATCTTTTTCAATCGATATCAAGTGAATCTTGAAGATCAATGTCTCATTTGGTCCAATCATGCCGCCAACACTACGCTCACCATAGGCCAACTTAGCAGGAACATATACTTCCCAAGTTGAACCAGAAGGCATTAATTGCAGTGCCTCAACCCAACCAGGAATAACCTGAGATACTTTAAACTCCGCTGGCTTACCAAGTTTTTCTGAACTATCGAATACTTTACCATCGATTAATCGACCCGTATATTCAACTTTTACAATATCATCTTTGCTTGGTTTTGCACCACTGCCTTTGGTTAAGATTTTATATTGCAATCCGGAAGGCAACTCAACAACCCCTTGATCTTGCTTATTTTTTTCAAGAAAGGCTTCACCTTTTGCTTTATTTTCTAGCGCTTGTTGTTTGTATTCTTGTGTGCGCTTAGCTATCAATGACTTTTGAAACGCCGTCATGACTTGTTTCATTTGCTCATCATTTAATTGCAAATTACCACCTGATAAACCATCCTTTAAACCAGCAGCAAGGGCTTCGGGATTGATTTTGATGTTTTGTTGTTTAAATTTTTGCCCCAAGTCAGCGCCTATACTATATGAAACCTTATCCATCTCAGAATTTAGCATTACTTGTTCACTAGCATAAGCAGCTGTCGAAAGTGCAACACTTATGACAGAAGCTGTAACAAGTTTGATTCTCATAAAAATCCCCTTAAATATTTTCAACATCCTAAAAAGTCGCCCCTGTATTTTGCCTAAAGCAAATTTAAATTACCAGAGGGATCCCCAATTTTCCAGAAATTTACAGTCTGTTGCTGTTCTTATTATTAGCGATATTGCCATATTTGCGATTATTTTAATCAAAATTAAACGAAATATTTCCACGACCTTAGCTAGGATATAACTATCATCGTCTATTTTAACAGGCCTTAGCCATGATATTTGGCTATTTTTTCAGTATAGACTAAGAATCCTATTTGTGTTTCCTGTATTTTCCTTTTAAAATAGCGATACTGAAAATTAAATGCTCACTAAGTTAAATTGGTTAGTCTAGCCAGCTCCATATCGCACTTTTATAAAACGAGAAAAACCGCCCTAACCAGATTCATCTTGGTGGATCATCAATACTAAAGGCTATTCATGAATATCAGTTTATTTGACATGTTTTCCATCGGCATCGGTCCATCAAGCTCTCATACAGTAGGACCAATGAGTGCGGCCAATGCATTTATTCACTTACTAAAGCAACATAAAGTGTTTGACCATGTTGCACGCCTCAAAATCGAATTATATGGTTCCTTAGCATTAACAGGCAAAGGACATGGTACCGATAAGGCCATTATCAATGGTTTATGTGGTTATTTACCCGAAAACATTGAACCAGAAAGCATGCTTCCCAGAATGGAAAAGGTGTTTAAGGAAAGCCAATTAAACCTCAATGGCGAACGCGTTATCCCATTTGATCCTGAACAAGACTTCCCGTTCTTGCAAAAAGAATTACTGCCTAAACATACCAATGGCATGCGCTTCATTGCTTTTGACAGCAATAATCATACACTTCTTAGTCAAGACTATTATTCAATCGGTGGTGGCTTCATCGTAACAGCGGAAGAGTTTGATCAACAAAGTATCGATTTACTTGAACTACCACACCCTTTTGCTACGGCAAAAGAATTGCTAAAACATTGCCTTAAACATAACAAGACCATCGCTGACATCATGATGGACAACGAGTTGAGTTGGCGTAGCGAGAGTGACATTAAAAAAGGAATATTGCGTATCGCAAAAACCATGTTAGATTGCATCGAAGCTGGCTGCCAACATAGTGGGGAGCTACCCGGTGGTTTACATGTTAAACGCCGAGCCCCGTTATTATATCAAAAACTCATTGAGAAAAAGGGAATTAAAACCAATTTCGAACAAGCTGACATTATGAATTACCTCAATCTCTTTGCCATGGCAGTCAATGAGGAAAATGCCGCTGGTGGTCGAATTGTTACAGCTCCCACAAACGGGGCTGCGGGCATCATTCCATCGGTTTATCGGTACCTGCAATATGCGTATGACAAAATAACGGATGAAGATACATTTACCTACTTTCTAACATGCGCCGCAGTTGGTATTCTATATAAAAAAGGCGCATCAATTTCTGGCGCTGAAGTGGGATGCCAAGGGGAAGTAGGCGTTGCCTCCTCCATGGCCGCAGCAGGAATTACTGCCGTATTAGGTGGGACGGTTGCCCAGGTAGAAAATGCGGCTGAAATTGCCATGGAGCATCATTTAGGCATGACCTGCGATCCAATCAATGGATTAGTGCAAATTCCTTGCATTGAACGAAACGCTATGGGGGCTGTTAAGGCCGTCAATGCCTCACGCATGGCATTAATTGGTGATGGTGAACATAAAGTATCGTTAGATAAAGTGATCCAAACTATGCGCCAAACCGGTATGGACATGCAAACAATCTACAAAGAAACATCCTTAGGCGGGCTGGCAGTTAACTTTATTGAATGTTAGGGAATACAGATGAAAGGATTTTGTCATTGGATGATGAGTCTTATAGGCTGGAAAGTAACCGGGGAACTTCCCAACGTCGACAAGTATGTCTTAATTGCCGCACCGCATACGAGTAATTGGGACTTACCCCTTGGACTCCTCGCACGGTGTGTTAAAAAAATGGATATCCGCTTTTTAGCAAAGAAGGAACTATTTTTTTTTCCACTGAGCTCAATTTTACGATCGCTTGGCGGCACACCCGTGGATAGAAGTCAAAAAATGCACATGGTCGATCAAATTGCTGCTATTTTTGACCAACATGAGAAATTTATTCTTGGCTTAGCACCGGAAGGAACCCGAAGTCCTGTCAAACGATGGAAGTTTGGATTTTACCACATCGCCGTCAAAGCCAATGTGCCCATATTTTTGGTTGGCTTTGATTACCAAAAAAAGGAGGTTCAACTGCATGAACTGTTCTATCCCACCGGTGATCTTAAAGCCGATTATGACCATTTTCGCCAATATTATTTGACAGTTCGAGGTTATCGGGCCAAAGAAATCCCTGAGATTATTGAATAAAGTTATTTAGAAGTCCTGTTGATGATAGGCTTGAATTTAGTTAACATTACCCCTCTAGATTAATTTTAATACACAAATAACGAAGGTTAGTGACTTAGCCTCAAATTAAGGATCTGTTTTGTCTGAGCATATTGGTCAGGTTTGTTTAAATATTGCATTAGTTTTATATCTCATCCATTACTTGCCGCAATTATTACACAATCGCCATGTTGAAAATCGCATCCAACTGAATATCCATTTTCATGGGTTGCTAAGCATCGGCTATTTATCCGATTTAATTTTTGCGTTTGGCATGAACATGCCATGGCAGTATTGTATGGTCAGTACGGTCGGTGTTGTTTGCCTCTTTATGCAACATGTTCAATTGAAAAAGCAATATCATCAACGTCGCCTGTTTTCCTATTACCAATTACTCATCGGTTTTTTTGCAGCTATTTTCTTTCTTAGCCTTTATTTGAAACTACCAACACCCTTTTTCTTGGGGATGGGCTATGTCTGCCAGGCTGCAATTTGGACCTATACGTTGCCTCAGATATGGCATAACTTTCGTAATAAGACTGGAAAAGGCTTACATTCCGCCTATTTAGGCATGACGATCGCCTGCTATGGTCTCGATGTGATTGCTTCAACAACGCTTCACTGGCCACTACCCGCTGTGATTGGTGCATTTTACGGGCTAGCTTGCAAAACAATTTTATTATCCCAAGCCATACTCTATAAAAATAAAGCCTTTCCCCAAGTCCTTCAAACTACCCGTTTTTAAGCAAATATCATGATGAATATAGGATGAAAAGAGTAGGTCTGTTAAACTAGGGATTATAACCGGCGTCGCATTGACCATTCCATGTTCTTCGGCATCTTCAAGGTAGGACTGTTCTATCGTACCAAAAACTAAATACAAGGACAGGCGATGTATCAAACCCCTATTATTCCTTTGCAAAAGATATGACAGTCTTGATTTGTTGATGTCCAAGATACAAAGCAACGAGCCTATCGATACCTATCGCAACGCCACTGCATGCTGGCAGACCATAATTTAAAGCAGCTAAGAAATGAGGATCAATGACGGATGGTTCTTTTTGTTGTTGACGACGCGATTGATTATCTTGTTCAAATCGTTTTGTTTGCTCAGTAATATCAGTCAATTCATGAAAACCGTTCGCAAGCTCAAGGCCCCGATAGTAAATTTCAAACCGCTGTGCTTTACCATCCTGAATTTGCGCTAATGCTGCTTGCGATTGAGGGAAATCTATCACCGCTAGCGGTCTATCGTGCTCAGTTAGCGATGGCTCGATAATATCTGCCATTAATAAAAACAAATATTGGTCGCGATCTTGCTCAGTGGCTGGTAATACTGTTTCTAACCCAAATTCTTTGAGGCAGATTTGCAATTCTTCAAGCGTTGCAAGGTGGGGATTAATGCCACAATTTTGTTCAAATAGTGATTGATAGGTGACTAACTTAATTGGAGGCCACCCACAAATTGTCTGAAACAGTTCACTGATCACGGTGATAAGTTGTAGATGGTCAATATCCAGCTGATAAAATTCTAACATCGTGAATTCGGGTTGATGCCACCGCCCTTTTTCCTCGTCGCGAAACACTTTTCCGATTTGGAAAATCGGACCACTGCCAGCAGCAAGTAATCGTTTCATGTAATATTCAGGAGATGTTTGCAGATAGTGTGTTTCGCTATTACAAACTGCTTCAATGTTTTTTAAATAGCAGTCAGTGACACCATATTCTCCCAGACAAGGAGTGTCTACTTCTAAATAACCTTGATTAATGAAGAATTGCCGAATGGATTGGATGAAGCGCGAACGGGAATTTAAATCAGCGATCGTCGCGGTAGGTTTCCAAGAAGTTACGTCTTTCAAAATAAGCCAAGCTCCAATTTCGCTGCTTCTGTCATGCGATCTTGGGTCCAGGGTGGATCCCAAACCAGCTCAACAGTGCACTCATTGACCCCTTCCACACTCAACACCGACTGCTCAACTGTGCCTGGAAACGTTTGTGCAACAGGGCAACCAGGAGTCGTTAACGTCATTTTAATATGGGCATGGGCTTCATCATCAATATCAACATCATAGATTAAACCCAAATCATAGATATTGACTGGGATTTCAGGATCAAACACCGTTTTTAATTGATCAACAATGGCTTCTTTAACCAAGACTTTGTCACTTTTTTTCCCAAAGCCAAACATCGTTTCTACTCCGTCGAGGCTGTTTCTATTGCTTGTTTTAAAGCAGCGTCTAATGTGTGCCATGCTAATGTGGCACATTTAACCCTTGCAGGAAACATGCGAACACCGGATAACACTGTTAATTTATCAAGACCTGTTGTCGATACATCATCATCTTCCGTTAGCATATGATGAAAACGTTGAAACAGATCTTTTGCCTCGTCCACTGTTTTGCCTTTCAACGCTTCTGTCATTAACGAGGCTGAAGCTTGAGAAATAGCGCACCCACAACCAACAAAACTGATGTCTTGAATCGTGTTATCGCAAACTTGTAGATACAAGGACAACTTGTCCCCACACAAAGGGTTAAAGCCTTCAGCATGGTGAGTATGCGACGTCATATCATGATGATTTCTTGGATTGCGGTTATGATCAATGATTATTTCCTGATACAACTCTCTTAAATCAAAACTCATTTAAATACCTCTTTGACATGATGCAATGCTTCAATACACCGGTCAATTTCTGCTTTGGTATTATAGAACGATAGCGACATTCGTGTTGTAGCGGATACTTCAAAAAAGTCCATCAAAGGCATCGCACAATGATGGCCACTTCGAACTGCAATACCTTCAGAATCTAGGATAGTACCAATATCATGAGCATGAATTTTAGGATTCACAAAGGATAGGATCGGCACTTTATGCTTGGCCGTACCAATAATCGAAAACCCATTAAGTGATTGAAATGCTTCCGTTGCATAAGCTAATAATTCTCTTTCGTAGGCAACTACTGAGCGCATATCTAAAGACCAGAGATAATCCAACGCAGCACCCAGGCCAATTGCACCCGCTATATTCGGTGTTCCTGCCTCGAACTTATGGGGGATAGCTGCATACTCCGTGGATTCAAAGGAAACATAATTGATCATTTCCCCACCGCCCTGATAGGGCTTCATACTGTTCAATAAGGACTCTTTGCCCCATAAAACACCTATCCCGGTTGGACCATACATTTTATGACCCGAGAATGCATAAAAATCACAGCCTAGTGCGCGTACATCAATCGGTAAGTGAGCCGTTGCTTGCGCACCATCCAGCATCACAACCACCCCTTTTTCATGGGCAATTTCAATCAACTTATGCACAGGATTAATCGTTCCAAGCGCATTTGAAGCATAATTTAAACTGATGAATTTTGTCCGCTCATTAATAAGATCAGCAAAGTCATCAATCAGCAATTCACCATCATAATTAATCGGCACAACTCGTAACATAGCTCCCGTTTTGCGGCAGAGCATTTGCCAAGGGACAATATTGGAGTGGTGCTCCATGTGGGTGATTAAGATCTCATCGTATTCATTGAGTTTTGGTAACAGATAGCTATTGGCCACAAGGTTGATTGCTTCTGTTGCGCCACGAACATAAATACACTCACTGGCACTATTTGCATTAATAAAGCGCGCAATTTTTCGTCGTGCCATCTCATATTGTTCAGTCGCTCTAACACTCAAAGAGTGGACTCCCCGATGAACATTCGCATTATCATGCTCATAGAAATGACTGACTGCATCAATGACGGATTTTGGTTTCTGGGTTGTGGCAGCATTATCTAAATAGATTAGTGGCTGGCCATTCACTTCTTGATGAAGGCCTGGGAATTGCTTTCTTATCGCTTCAACATCCAATCTTTCGTTGTTATGTGCCTCGATAACCATTGTCTCACCCTAAATGTTGGTTTAATAACTCAGTCATCCAATCCTTTAACTCAGAATGGGGCACCGATGCTAGATTCTCACTAGCAAATGCATGAATTAAATAACGACTCGCTTCCGCACGATTAATACCTCTTGTTTCTAAATAGAATAGTGCATCTTCTTCAAGTTGTCCTACGGTAGCGCCATGGGAACAAACAACATCGTCAGCAAAAATTTCCAATTGGGGCTTCGTGTCGATCTCGGCACGAGGCGATAATAACAAATTCTTATTTTGTTGCTGGGCATCGGTTTTAACTGCCCCAGGACTGACAACCACCCGTCCATTGAACACGCCATGCCCATCCCCTTGTAGGATACCTTTATAATCTTGTCTGCTTTGACAATCTGAGACGTGATGGAAGACAGTTGTGTGATGATCAACATGTTGACTCATGCCAGGAGCATATATTCCATTCATCAAACACTGAGCCTGTGACTCATCCAAGTTAATGGTCAAATCACTTCTCACCAGGGCACCACCTAAACTTAAGCTATGGTTTTGATATTGACTATTAGTCATTTGTCTAACGGCAATGTGACCAACATGATATGCGGCTTTACTTTCACATTGAATTTTATAATGGTACAAAATAGACGATTCAGCTAAATGAACCTCGGTGATGCTGTTGGTAAAATAATCCACTTGGTGGGCACCTTGGTAATACTCAACCACACTTGCCTGGCTTGCCTTAGACAAAGCAATGACATGACGTAATTGTATGTTTTGGCCAAGCCTGCTATTTGTATGGCGCAAAATAATCGGTGAGGAAATTTGAACTTGTTCAGGTAAATACAAAAAAAGCCCCGATTTTAAATAGGCAGTATTCAAATAATGAAACCCATGCTCTTCTGCTAATATCGTTGCCAAATAGGTTTGTACTAATTCAGGGTATTGCTCAGCCGCATGACGTAATGGGAGGCACACAACGCCTTCAGGTAAGTTGAAAGAATCAAGTTGATTGACATCGATCTCGCCATTTATTACATCAATAACCATGTCCGTGTTTAATGGACAAGGGCTATGCGCCATTGGTTGTTCACAAGCAGTTGGTTTATCGGAGAAACGATGCCCTGCCCATTGATCGGTACTGGTATATTTCCAATCCTCATCACGGCGAGATGGAAACCCTCCCTGGACTAATTTCTGTATAGCAGATTGCTGTTTTCGAGCAAGCCAGTCAATTGCTGTTTGGTTATTGGTGGCTTGTTGTCGATAAAACTCAACGACTTCACTCATACCTTCTCCACCTTATCTACCCAACTGTAACCCTTCTTTTCTAATTCTAAGGCAAGCGACTTATCACCCGATTTAACGACTTGACCATTCGCTAATACATGGACTTTATCGGGTTGAATATAGTCGAGTAATCGTTGGTAGTGGGTTACTAAAATAATGGCTCTATCAGCGCTACGCATTGCATTAACCCCTTGGGCAATGATTCGTAGTGCATCGATGTCTAAACCCGAATCTGTTTCATCCAAAATCGCTAATTTAGGCTCAAGCGCTGCCATTTGCAAAATTTCATTACGCTTTTTCTCACCACCCGAAAACCCTTCATTAATATTTCGATACAAGAAACTTTCATCCATATCTAAAAGAGCACATTTTTCGCGGATAAATGATAAAAATTCGATCGCATCGAGCGTCGGTTTATTTTGACCTTTACGAACAGCATTGACAGCTGCTTTTAAAAAATTAATATTGGTGACTCCCGGAATTTCTACGGGATATTGGAAGGACATAAATATCCCTGCCTGAGCCCTTTCTTCAGGCGCAAGAAGTGTTAAATCTTGGCCAAGGTATTCAATTTCCCCATGAGTGATTGTATAAGCTGGATGACCCGCGATCACTTTCGACAAGGTGCTTTTCCCCGACCCGTTTGGTCCCATAATGGCATGCACTTCCCCAGCATTAACCGTTAAGTCAATCCCTTTCAATATCGGCTGTTCACCTATTGCGACATTTAATTGTTTGACTGATAACATATTATCCTACTGCCCCTTCTAAACTAATACCTAATAACTTAGTTGCCTCTACAGCGAACTCCATCGGTAATTCTTTCAACACCTGTTTACAAAACCCATTCACTATCATTGAAACCGCATCTTCTGTATCAATGCCACGTTGTTGGCAATAATACAGCTGCTCTTCACTAATTTTTGATGTGGTTGCTTCGTGCTCAATTTTAGCACTAGGATTTTTTGCTTCGATATAAGGGAATGTATGTGCTGAGCAGGCACTACCCATCAACATGGAATCACATTGTGTAAAATTACGCGCATTATCGGCATTGGGAGTTATTTTTACTAGACCACGATAAGCATTGTGGGATCGGCCTGCGCTAATTCCTTTAGAAATGATGGTTGAACGCGTATTTTTTCCAAGATGAATCATCTTAGTACCTGTATCGGCTTGTTGGAAATGATTCGTCAGTGCAACCGAGTAAAACTCACCAACGGAATGATCCCCTTGCAAAATAACACTGGGGTACTTCCAAGTAATTGCTGAACCAGTTTCTATCTGCGTCCATGAAATTTTCGAACGCTTACCTTTACAAGCACCTCGCTTGGTTACAAAATTATAAATACCCCCCTTCCCTTCTTCATCACCAGGATACCAATTTTGAACGGTCGAATATTTAATCTGAGCATCGTCTAAAGCAACCAATTCAACGACGGCAGCATGGAGTTGATTCTCGTCTCGCATAGGTGCTGTACAGCCTTCAAGATAGGAAACATAACTTCGTTTATCGGCTATGATCAACGTTCTTTCGAACTGGCCTGTGGAAGCGGCATTAATGCGGAAATAAGTCGATAGTTCCATAGGGCAACGCACACCTTCTGGGATGTAAACAAATGATCCATCACTGAACACAGCTGAATTCAAAGTAGCGTAGAAATTATCGCGATACGGAACCACTGAACCCAAATATTTTTTGATTAAATCCGGATATTTTTGCACAGCTTCTGAAAATGGGCAGAAAATAACACCGGCTTCAGCGAGTTTTTCTTTAAAAGTGGTTGCAACAGAGACACTATCAAACACAGCATCCACTGCAACGCCCGCAAGCATTTCTTGCTCTCTTAATGGGATTCCTAATTTTTCATATGTACGAAGTAATTCAGGATCGACTTCATCTAAGCTTTTTGGACCGTCTGCTTTTTTCTTAGGTGCCGAGTAATATGATATTGCTTGGTAATCAATGGGTGGGTAATGCACACTAGACCAGTTAGGATGCTTCATTGTCTGCCAGTGGCGAAATGCTTGTAAACGCCATTCAAGCATGAATTCTGGCTCATTTTTTATTGCCGATAAACGTCGGATAACATCTTCATTTAGTCCTGGCTCAAAGGTATCGACATCAATATCTGTGACAAAACCATGCTCATATTCTCGTGATATGAGCGTGTTTAAGTGTTGATTACTATTAACCACTATATTCTCCACTTACGATTCTTCGAATACCATCTACCTGAATGGTTCTTAAACCTGGTTTAGCAAGCTCTGCTAGCGTTACGCCTTCAAGCGCTGTTTCAATCGCTCGGCTTATCAAGCGCCAATTACCTTGAATGACACAATACGGCTCAATCGCACAATCACCGTGCGAGACGCTACATGACGTTAAACCCCGCTGTTCTTCCACGGCATAAATAATGTCAGCAATTGAGATTTCATTAGCAGCTCTTATTAATTGATAGCCACCGGCAACACCTCGCTCTGAACGAAGTAAGCCAGCCGTCGCTAGTAGTTTTAAAATTTTACTAACTGTGGGCACCGCTAATTTAGTTGCTTCTGAAATTGCTCTGGCATTCAATAACTGCTGTTGGTTATTAGCTAAATAAACCATCACGACGGTTCCATAGTCAGCTAATTTACTGATGCGGAGCATAACACCTCCAGGCAAAATAATCTAGTACTAATTTAGTCTTAATTTGGGTTATAACATGCCAATGATCGAAGTAGACAATATGCAAAATAGGGAACGTCGTTCCTTGGGATAACTGCCTCTATTAATGTGATCTTTGATGAAACCAAAATAACACTAACAACGTGTAGAAAAATTCATTATCTATCTAGTACTATTTTAGTACTATTTTTGTAAAATTGCTAGCCTATTTATCAGAGTGATCGCTTACGGACGTTTCCTAAATACTGCTATTAATATGGCTATCAACCTTGGCGTTATAGATTAATCCGTTAATGTATAGATCGTAAGCCATGATACCGAGGTTCGATTCAAGTTGTTGCCTTAAGGAATTTCGCTGCTCGACATCAACCGTCGCTTTCTTACCAGGATGGATAGCAGTCAGTCTAACTATCAAATAGCCCTGATTAGCAATGGACTTTCCAGCCATACGATTAATGGATTGAATCATAAAAGCCAAATGATTGACATTCGCAGGGACTGTATCGGATTCACGTGCCACATTTTTCTGTTCTTTCCAATCAAGTTTTGACTGTTTCAGCAGGGATGCTAGTTTCTCAGCAGAGATTTTACCTTCAACAAACGACTGTCCAAGTGTTCGTACAAACTTTTCTGCTTTTTGCTGGCGCAATTTGGCGTTAATCATAGGCGCGACCGCATCAAATGATTTTTCCGTGGCAGGTTTATGCTCCTTAATGCGAAGAAATACAATCGTATCGCCATCTATTTGTATTAGTTCACTGTTATTACCTAAATCTAATACATCATGACTGAAGGCTGATTGAATCAATTGTTGATGCTTCGTTATCGCCTCGCTTCCCCCTTTTCGGGTGAAAAATGATGTTTCTAAAAGAGGCTCCGATACTGATTTTGCAGCGGCGTCTAAACTATCCGGGGTCTGGAAGGTTAAGTCAGTCAGTGATTCCAGTTTTTCATTAAAGCGTTTCTCCGCTTTTGTATTGACCAATTGCTGGCGAAGCAAGGATGAAACATCTTCATAAGGCTTGGCACTTGCTGGAGTATAATTTTTAACTTGGAATATTTCATACCCATACTTTGTTTTAACGGGGGCACTGACTTGGCCAATCGTTTTCAAGTGCATAAGAACTTTACCCAAATCACCTTGACCCGCTGTAATCCAAGGCAACCCATTATCTTTGGTTAATGCTAATTTATCGTCTGTGTATTTCGCTTTCAATGCATCAAACTGCTCAGGATTTGTTTGAGCTTGTTTTGCAATTTCTTCAGCCTTTTCCTTACTTTTAACGGCGTTGGCATCATCTGAAGCAATTAGAATACGAGCAACCTGCCATTTAGCGGGCTCTATAAAGTTCTGTTTATTCTCTTCATAATAAGCCCTTACCTGCTTATCTGATATAATTTTATCTTGTGCTTGGCGTTCTTTTGCTAGTGATAAAAGAATATATTTCACACTGATTTGTTCAGGATTTAAGAATTCAGATTGATGCGCATCATAGTATTGTTTCGCCTCTTGCGCAGATACGTTTTGATCATCGAGAAACGATTTAACAGGGATGACAAGATAATCATAGTCTCGTTGCTGATAATATAATTTTATGAACCGATTAACTTCATAGGGAAGTGCAAATTCTGTGCCCATAAATGCGAATCGTTGTTGATTCATCAGCAAACCTTGACGTACCTCTTGTTGAAAGCTCTCTGGTGTATACATTGCAGAAGATAAAGCTTGTTGATATAGGGCTGTCGAAAATTTACCATCTTCTTGAAATTGGGGGATAGCGAGTATTGCCGCATTCGCTTGTTGGGCATCGACATAAAATCCATTTTTCTCAGCCGAAGATAGCGCCACTTGCTTATTGACGATATCCTGCATTATTTGATCTTTCAACTCTTGCTCTTTTTTCTTTGTCAAAGTAGAAAGATCAATTTGCTGCCGTGCTCGGCGATAATATATTTCAAATTCTTGTTTTGATAATTTGACCCCATCCACCTCGAGTACACTATCTGAATAGTTTCGCGATTGCAGATAATAATCAATTCCAAATAACGTAAAAGTGAAAGCAATCAAAATAACAATTATCCAAGCAACAACGCCTTTTACACGTTCATTTAGCTTTTGTAGCATGACAGTATCCGTTTAAATAGTTTGTTTTTCACATTTTGGCACTCAGGGTGTCCCCTAATTCCCTTTATGGTACCTTTTCCCCAGGTTTGAGGAGAAGGAAAAGGATAGATGTTTTTTACCAATCCTGTAAATTTGCCTATAGTGTCATAATGATACCATCGTATCAAGTACTTTTCGTATTCTTAAATGAAAAGGGCTTGGGTAATACTGTCACTATTCCATGGGACTGTAACCTATTCAAAGCCGAGAGTATGATCACAGGTATCAATCTGTGTGTTGATATTAAGGTAGTTGGCGGAGTGGACGGGACTCGAACCCGCGACCCCCGGCGTGACAGGCCGGTATTCTAACCAACTGAACTACCACTCCATTTTTGGTGGGTGCTGCAGGGATCGAACCTGCGACCCTCGCCTTGTAAGGGCGATGCTCTACCAGCTGAGCTAAGCACCCATTTGCATAACCATCATGCGAAATGTGTCGAAGGCGCAATCTTATGAAATCTTCGGATCGATGTCAATGAGTTTTTGAAAATTTGTGAAGGATATTTAAATCCAAGCAATTTTCCCATATCGCGCTTGTCCTCATGAGCTTATAAGAATTGACATACAGTTTAGTGAATAATTTAAGATTATGGGAAAGACCTAACTTGTTATCAAAAAAAAAACGCGCTCATTAAGAGCGCGTTGTGTGGCGGAGTGGACGGGACTCGAACCCGCGACCCCCGGCGTGACAGGCCGGTATTCTAACCAGCTGAACTACCACTCCAAGCCTTGGTGGGTACTGCAGGGATCGAACCTGCGACCCTCGCCTTGTAAGGGCGATGCTCTACCAGCTGAGCTAAGTACCCAACAGTATTAGCCTTGTTGAACAGCATCCTTTAAGTTCTTACCTGCTTTGATTTTTGGTACACGAGCCGCAGGAATCTTAATGGAAGCGCCAGTCTGTGGATTTCGTCCAGTTCTAGCAGAACGAGTTGTTGTTGACATAGAAACAAAACCAGGAATAACTACTTGTCCACCTGATTTCAACTCATCTATGGAAGTTTTTACAAACATATCTAACACTTTACTTACGCAAGCTTTAGTTTCACCTGTCGCTCTTGCGATTGCATCAATTAGTTCACTTTTTTTCATTTTAACCTCTATCCAGTTAAGTAGTTACTCAGTCAAAAGAAGGGTTTCTCTTGATCTCAAGTTCAACATCCCTGCCTTGCCCAATAATGCTGGGCAACGTTAAAAAATATATCTGTTTTTAATGCGCGTGTAAATCCTTATTCATGGTTTTTTTTCGATTTTTTCCCGAAATAGCAGCACTTTTCGCATTCTCTGCCTTATTCTTAACCGGATTGCTTACCAAAGCCAACTCAAGCACCTGCTCAATCGTTCTAACGGGATGTATTTTTAACTGCCGCAAAATGTTTTGAGGTATCTCTTCTAGGTCCTTTTCATTTTCATAAGGGATAAGAACGTGCTTTATCCCGCCTCGATGGGCTGCTAAAAGTTTTTCCTTTAAACCGCCGATTGGCAACACATCGCCCCGTAAAGTGATTTCGCCTGTCATGGCAACATCCGCTCTCACTGGAATTTGTGTTACTACGGATACTAATGCTGTGCACATTCCAATGCCAGCACTGGGACCATCCTTCGGCGTCGCTCCTTCAGGAACATGAATATGGAACTCGCTATGCTCATAAAAATCGGGTTTTAAATCAAATTGTGCGGCCCTGGAACGAACAACGGTGGTTGCAGCCTGTATGGACTCCTTCATAACATCACCTAGTTGCCCCGTTTGAATGGTTTTTCCCGACCCAGGCATTTTGGAAGCTTCAATTGTTAACAGCTCACCACCAACACTTGTCCATGCAAGACCTGTTACCATACCAATACGGTCCATTTGCTCGGCCAAACCATATCGAAACTTTTTAACACCCAAGTATTTATTGATATTCGTGTGAGTGACCCGCGCGTGTTTGACTTTTTTACTTTTTAAGATGTCTCTGACAACTTTGCGGCAAATGGTTGCAATATCTCTTTCAAGATTACGAACCCCAGCTTCCCGGGTATAATTTCGAATTATATCACGGACAGCTTTTTCAGAGATTGTAATCTCCTCTTCTTTTAGACCATTCAGCTCGCGTTGTTTTGGAACAAGATGTCTTTCTGAAATATGAACTTTTTCATCTTCGGTATAACCCGCCAATCTTATGACTTCCATCCGGTCTAACAAGGGCGCTGGAATTTCCAAGGAATTGGCCGTGGCAATAAACATCACATCACTCAAATCATAATCCACTTCTAGATAATGGTCGCTAAACGTATTGTTTTGTTCAGGATCAAGTACTTCTAATAACGCAGATGCTGGATCACCGCGAAAATCCATCGCCATTTTATCGACTTCATCCAACATGATAAGCGGATTTTTTACTTTGGCTTTGCATAACTTTTGAATGATCTTTCCCGGCATCGAACCAATATAGGTTCGTCGATGACCACGAATTTCTGCTTCATCTCTAACGCCACCTAAAGCAATGCGAATGAACTTTCTACCGGTTGCATTAGCAATCGATTGACCCAGGGAGGTCTTACCAACACCTGGTGGTCCAACAAGACATAAAATGGGGCCTTTTAGACGCTTCACGCGTTGTTGAACAGCCAAATACTCAATTATCCGTTCTTTAACCTTCTCAAGACCATAATGATCCTGATCAAGCACTTTTTCCGCTTGCTTTAAATCATATTGAATTTTGCTTTTTTTCTTCCAGGGAACACTTAGCATCCAATCCAAATAGTTGCGAACCACAGTCGCCTCTGCTGACATTTGAGACATCATTTTAAGCTTATTAAGTTCGGCTAATGATTTTTCTTTAGCATCTTTTGGCATGCCAGCTTTGGCTATCGATTTCTCGAGCTGCTCAATCTCATTCCCTTCCTCGTTGATTTCGCCCAATTCTTTTTGGATAGCTTTCATTTGTTCATTAAGATAGTACTCCCGTTGGCTTTTTTCCATTTGCCTTTTTACACGGCCTCGTACACGTTTTTCAACTTGTAATAGGTCTATCTCACCTTCAATAACAGCCATAAGGCGTTTCAAACGTTCACCAAAATCTTGGATTTCCAGAATTTCCTGCTTATCTTCTACTTTTAAAATCAGATGGGCCGCAATGGAGTCAGCCAGTCGGCTGGGTTCTTCAATGCTTGCAAGGGTTCCTAGCACTTCAGGCGGCAACTTCTTATTCAACTTGATGTATTGTTCAAATTGAGACATGAGTGCACGCATGATAATTTCAATCTCCTGCTCACTCATCGATTTACTTATGTCTTTAATAGGCTCAAGCACGGCTTCAATATATTCTTTTTCTTGGGAGTAAGAAACAGCCTTCGCACGTGTTTCTCCTTCGACCAAAACTTTAACGGTGCCATCGGGCAGTTTTAGCATCTGTAATACGCTGGATATGGTGCCAATTGTATAAATATCGGAAGGAGAGGGATCGTCAAGGCTTGATTTTCTTTGTGAAACAAGAAAAATTTGCTTATTATCCAGCATGGCAGCCTCAAGCGCTTGAATTGACTTTTCGCGGCCAACAAATAGAGGTATCACCATGTGCGGAAAAATAACAACATCTCTTAGTGGTAAAACAGGAAGAGGCTGAGAGTAATCTTGCTCTTGTTCAGCAATTTCAGTAGCAGTTGTCATATATTACCCTTTTGTTATTTTCAATTAATAAGGTAGAGCAACGTTAATTGTATATTTGGAACCGTCCCGATAGTTATCATAGGGTTGCAAATGAGATAAATCTAACTTCATTTCTTACTATTTGCTCCCCACCAATCTATTTGGTGGGTTCCTCAGGTCGTTTCTATTTACTTGTTTTTGCGATAGGTTTTTTAACCTCTTCTTCTTCATATATCAGAATGGGTTTTGATCGATTTAAAACAGCACTTTCGTCAACCACAACTTTATGGACACCTTGCAGTGTTGGAAGCTCATACATTGTATCTAATAGTACGTTTTCTAAAATTGAACGCAATCCTCTGGCGCCAATTTTTCTTTCCAAAGCTTTTTTGGCAATCGCAGTTAACGCTTCTTCGCGGAATTCTAACTCAACGCCTTCCATTTCAAACAAAGAGATAAACTGCTTTGTTAACGCATTTTTGGGTTTAGTCAGGATTTCAATTAAGGCTTCTTCATCCAGCGCATGTAAACTAGTCACAACCGGTAAACGTCCTACAAACTCTGGAATCAACCCATATTTGATTAGGTCATCTGCTTCTAGCTGATCAAGCAGCATCTGCTTTTGTTCATCGCTTTCCATCTGTTTCAAACTAGCAGCAAACCCGATACCTGATTTGTCACTGCGATTTTGGATAATTTTTTCTAAGCCAGAAAAGGCACCGCCACAGATGAACAAAATATTGGAGGTATCGACTTGTAAAAATTCTTGCTGAGGATGTTTCCTACCACCTTGAGGGGGTACTGAAGCAACAGTCCCTTCAATCAACTTGAGCAAAGCCTGCTGAACACCTTCACCGGACACGTCCCTGGTAATCGATGGGTTTTCCGATTTTCTTGAAATTTTATCGATTTCATCAATGTACACGATGCCCTGCTGTGCTCTATCAAGGTCGTAATCACATTTTTGCAATAATTTTTGAATGATGTTTTCGACGTCTTCCCCCACATAACCTGCTTCTGTTAACGTCGTTGCATCAGCCATAGTGAAAGGTACATTAAGCATTCGAGCTAATGTTTGAGCTAATAACGTTTTACCACTACCTGTTGGCCCAATCAGTAAGATATTACTCTTACTTAATTCGACGCCATCATCCCCTTTATGCTTCAGTCGCTTATAGTGGTTATATACGGCAACAGATAACACTTTCTTAGCATGCTCTTGACCGATGACATATCCATCCAAAAAGGAAGCAATTTCTTTCGGCTTTGGCAATTCAACTTGCGCTTCTTCTGATGTAATTTCTTCTGCGCCTTCACGAATAATGTCATTACATAATTCAACACATTCATCACAAACAAATACGGATGGTCCGGCAATTAGTTTTTTTACCTCATGTTGGCTTTTACCACAAAAGGAACAATACAGTACCTTTTCATTTTTTCCGTCCCCATCTTTACTCATGATTAAAACCCCTATAAACGCTTCGGTGGTATGACAAACTCGATCAACCTCATTGTCATTGATCCATCGCTGTCATTAACCATCAAATGAACTCTGAATAATAGCAAGAATTAGGATATGCAAGTCTATTGCAGTAATACACGCCACTAAATTCTAATTTTATTATAGCAAGATTTGCATATTATCATATTCCAAATTGTATTTCCCCATATATGGGCTTGAAAAAATATTTAAAGTCTAAATTGCAAGAAAATTCTCTATTCTTACCTAAGCGCATAGAAACGTCTTCAGGATGTATAAACACTATGGACGATCTATGTTTCCAATTAGCTTATAAAATCAGATCCTAGGAAATTAAAAAGCCTGCGAAAAGCAGGCTTAATAGCGATAAATTAATTAGTTTAGCTATTGGATGAAGATCCATCCGCTCGGTTATACAAAACTTTATCGGCCAGGCCATACTCGACCGCCTGGGATGCGCTCATAAAATTATCCCGCTCGGTATCACGCATGATTTGATCGGGAGTTTTACGTGTATGGTGAGCCATAATATTATTGAGTTTTTCACGGACGGCTAATGTCTCTCTAGCATGGATTTCAATGTCTGTTGCTTGGCCACGATAACCACCTAACGGTTGGTGTATCATAACCCGTGCGTTGGGTAGGCAAAATCGCTTTTCATCCGCACCGGCACAGAGCAATAATGCAGCCGCACTTGCGGCTTGACCAATACACAGCGTGCTGACATCCGGCTTGATAAACTGCATCGTATCGTAGATAGCAAGACCAGCCGTTACAACGCCTCCCGGCGAGTTGATGTATAGATAAATATCTTTTTCGGGATTTTCCGATTCGAGAAATAACATCTGGGCAACTACTAAGTTGGCCATATGGTCTTCCACTTCACCTAATAAAAAGATAATTCGTTCTTTTAGTAATCGAGAATAAATATCGTAGGATCGTTCTCCCCGAGAGGTTTGTTCCACAACCATTGGAACAAGACCGCTGGCATTGCGAATTACTTCATCATGGTTCATCGGCATTACTATTCTCCCTGTTCTGCCTGGGTATTTTTAGGATTCATAACAGCATCGTAATCCAATTTCTTCTCTACCTTTTTTGCTGATTCTAATAACTTTTCCGCAACGAGCTCTTCCACGACTAACGAACGAATATTGTCAAACTGCGTTTTATCACCCTTGTAATGTTTCTTAAATGCATCGGGATCTTCATAGGCATCAGCAAGTGTATCTATTTTCTCATTAACTTGCTCATCGGTGGGTTCCACTTCAAACTTCTTCACATACTCAGCAAACAATAAACCAAGCTTAACGCGTTTTTCTGCTTGGTCTTTAAACATATCGCTGGGTAAGTCAGGCAATTTCTTATTGGTTTGCTCATGACCAAATATCCGATGCAACATATCTTTTTTTAACTGCTCAATTTCATTGTCAACTAATGATTTTGGCACATCAATCGTATTCGCTTCAAGGAATACATCAAAAATTTTATCACGGTTCATCTCTGATAGCCGTCTGTCTAGCTCTCTAACCATATTTTTTTGAATGTCTTCTTTAAGTGCTTCGACTCCACCTGTTTTAATACCAAACTTTTCTGCAAAGGCATCGTCTAATTCAGGCAGTTTTGGGTCAAACACATTAACTAATTCGATCGCAAAACGCGCATTCTTTCCTGCCAAATTTTTCTGATGATACTGTTCTGGGAAAGTCACTTCAATATCAAAAGAATCCCCTGCTTTATGGCCGATGATTCCTTTCTCAAAGCCTGGAATCATCGAGTCTGAGCCCAGCTCTAACTCAAAGTTACTGGCTTTGCCACCTTCAAATGCTTCATCGCCAATAAATCCTTCGAAGTTAATTTCAACTTTATCGCCTTTCTTTGATTTGCGTTTAACTTCTTTCCATTCTTTATGTTGTTCTCGAAGTTTTTCCATCATTAGGTCGAGATCTTTATCGCTCACGTTTGATTTGATCACTTCAACTTTTGCGCCACCCAAATCACGAACTTCAACTTCAGGCAGAATTTCAAATAATGCATGGTAAGTGAAGTCTTCACCCGACTTAATTTGTTCAGGTTCTATGCTGGGATAGGCTGCTGGCTTTAATTCAGATTGATCGATTGCTTTGAATAAAGTTTCTCGAACCATTTTTTCCATAACATCAAGATGGACGTTCGTAAGAAAACGCTGTTTAACAATATTCAAGGGGGCTTTCCCAGGACGGAAACCATCTAATTTGACTTTTTTGGCCAGTTCTTTTAACTGGCTATTTACCATGTTGTCAACTTCTTTTGCTGGGACTGAAACGGTTACCTTCCGTTCTAAGCCATTTAACGTTTCAACCGAAACTTGCATCGATTCACCTCTTGGATTTGTCTGTGTAAGAATTTGGTGCGAAAGGAGAGACTCGAACTCTCACAGGTTACCCCACTGGAACCTAAATCCAGCGCGTCTACCAATTCCGCCACTTTCGCTAACTGGTTGGCATTATATATCAGTATTACTGATTTTGGTACTCTGACAAATTGTTTGTAACAAATCAATTCTATAATAATGGGGTGAACGATGGGACTCGAACCCACGACAACCGGGATCACAACCCGGGGCTCTACCAACTGAGCTACGCTCACCATTATTTTCATGAACCCTGAAAGGCTGGCACGCCCGGCAGGATTCGAACCTGCTACCCTCGGCTTAGAAGGCCGATGCTCTATCCAGATGAGCTACGGGCGCAACATTGGTCGGGGTGGAGGGATTCGAACCCCCGACATTCTGCTCCCAAAGCAGACGCGCTACCAGACTGCGCTACACCCCGCATACCCGTCCCTAAGACAGAGGCCAAATGATAAGCTTTCCGCTATTTAACGTCAAGAATATTTAAAAAAAAATTTATTTCCACTTAAAAACGAGTAATAATTGAGTTAACTATTGACGGCAAATACGTACCCTATTCCGTCGTCAACAAACCCTCTAAGGGAAATCACTAACATAGGCCCCAAAAAACCCATGAAAAAAATTCTACCTTTGTTCGATAACATCAATCATCTAAACAAAAATGATCAACATGTTATCTTGCCTTCTCCTAATTGCTATGATGATTTTCGATATACGCTGAATTTTTTGCGAAGTTATACAGGGTCACTGGGAACATTCAATAGTTATCGCCGAGAATCAGAACGTCTATTGCAATGGACATGGCATATTGCCAATAAGCGTCTCAACGATTTAAAAAAGGAAGACATTGAGGCCTTCATCCGGTTTTGCCAGTCTCCGCCAAAACCCTGGATCAATACTAAAAAGGTTCCTCGCTATAAAAATAAGGGCGGGCTACGGGTACCTAATGAAGATTGGCGTCCTTACACCGTTACGATTAGCAAATCAGCAAGAAAACAAGGTGCGCAACCTTCCATAGAAGCCTATCAGTTATCTCAAGGCGCTGTTCAAGAAATACTTGCCATTTTAAGCACTTTTTTTAATTTTTTGATTGCGGAAGAGTATTTAGCCACCAATCCCGTATCATTAATCCGCCAGAAGAGTAAATTTATTCGCAAACAACAGCACAATGCGCCTGTGAGACGGCTATCAGATAATCAATGGCGTTCTGTATGGCAAGCAGCCGAGAACCTTGCTAGTGAAAATCCAGAATTGCATGAACGTACCCGCTTTATTATCAACCTTTTGTTTGGCTTGTATTTGCGTATATCAGAGCTCACAGCGACCGATCGCTGGGTTCCAACAATGAATGATTTCTCTAAAGATAGTAACGGTTTTTGGTGGTTTACAACTGTCGGGAAAGGTAATAAGCAGCGACAAATTGCTGTTAGCGACGATGTTATGTCCGCGCTTGCGCGATGGCGTATTTTTCTAGGTCTGCCCCCCCTCCCTTCAGCTGCAGATAATAGTCCTTTGATACCAAGAGTGCGAGGACACGGTCCAATGTCAGATACAGCCCCCATACGTCGGTTAGTGCAACAATGCTTTGATTTAGCAGCCATGCAATTAAGACAACATGGCGACGCTGAAGAAGCAGACAGCCTGCAGGCTGCAACGGTTCACTGGCTTCGCCATACCGGAATCTCGGAAGATGTCAAACACCGCCCTCGCGAGCATGTGCGTGATGACGCTGGACATAGCTCAAGTGCGACAACGGATCGCTATATCGATATTGAGCATAAAGAGAGATATCAATCAGCGAAACGGAAAAAGATTATTACTTTCTAAGCACCGTTTGCTTCTTCCAACAACTAGAGCAAGCAGCGAAAGTCCAGACTTTAGTCACGAGTGTGAAATGCCTGGCTTAAACCTAAAGCCATTTCCAGAGATTGTTCATAATTCAGACGAGGATCCACCAAGGTCCGATACGCATGCTTCAAGTCAGAAGAGCTTAATCCGCGCGCGCCACCAATACATTCAGTCACATTATCTCCCGTTAATTCAAAGTGTACCCCGCCTAGATTGGAATGATGTGCACGATGAATTTCTACCGCTTTATATAACTCTCCCTGAATTTTATCAAAATGCCGTGTTTTAATGCCATCTTCTGTTTGTTCTGTGTTCCCATGCATTGGATCGCAAGACCAGGTAACCGGTGTTTTCTGCTGGTTGATCGCTTCAATAAAGGGAGGTAAGCACTCTTTAATCTTGCTATTCCCCATTCTCGAAATTAACAAAACGCGTCCTTCCTCATTTCTTGGATTAATATACTGTACCAATTCAACGACCTCTTTGGGGTCAGCGCTTGGACCAATCTTTATGCCAATAGGATTATCAATTCCGCGTATAAATTCAACGTGAGCGCCATTCATTTTTGCTGTGCGCATACCTATCCAGGGTAGATGCGTGGATAAGTCATACCAACGGCCATCTTTTAGTTTTCTCGTTAAACCTTGTTCATAATGAAGATGCAAGGCTTCGTGCGATGTATAAAAATCAACCTTATGAAGGTTACTGCTACGCAGTCCGTCAATGGCTTCTAAAAACTCAAGTGAATCAGTAATAGACTTTACAATTTGAAAATAGCGATCCGCTTGTTTTGAATGATTGACAAAGCTCAAATCCCATTTGTGGGGATCATGCAGATCTGCAAATCCACCATCTAACAAACTGCGGATAAAATTAAGGGTCATTGCACTACAGCTGTAGCCTTGTAAAAGTAGCTTTGGATTAGGTCGGCGTGCTTCGGCTGTAAATTCAGGAGAATTAACTAGGTCGCCACGATAGCTAGGCAGTGTGACGCCATCCACCGTTTCAAAATCAGAAGAACGCGGCTTAGCGTATTGACCTGCTATTCGACCCACTCGAATGATTGGTTTTCGCAGTCCATGCAATAACACCAAACTCATCTGCAACAATATTTTCAATTTATTACTAATAATATCCGAGCGGCATTCATTAAATTGCTCTGCACAATCGCCGCCTTGTAAAATAAACGCTTTCCCCTTTCCAGCCATAGCTATTTCTGTTTTTAATCGCTTTACCTCACCACTAGTCACCAGTGGTGGCAGCTGACTTAGTTTATTAACAACAATGTCTAACTGTTGCTCATCAGGATAACTCGCAGATTGTTCGTAGGGCTTTGATTGCCAGCTTGTCGGAGTCCACTCTTTCATTTTTTATTTATCTATCTAAATTAAGATATCAGAATTTTAGGTCAAAAAAAGGCAAAACACCACTTGAAAATCAAAATATTACCCCCAAATGCATATTATTTAAGTCTGATATGGAGTAGAAAAAGATGACCAATGAGCCAAAAGACTGGGCAAAATTTAAAGCTGAAAATGAAGAAAATGAGCAAACCATCGATGCGAATAAGGAAGATGACTCCACCCAACACGATCCAAATTCTAAAGAACGTGAACCAACAATTCGTGGTGCCCTTGAACACCCTGACTATGAAGCGCTTGAAGAAAAACTATTCGAAACCGAACAAAGAGTTCAAGAAAACTGGGACGCAGCCATTCGTGCTAAAGCGGAATTAGAAAATGTGCGTCGACAAGCTGAAAGAGATGTTGAACGAGCGCATAAATTTGGAACATCTAAACTGATTGAATCCTTACTCCCCGTGATAGATAGCCTTGAACAAGCGCTACAGCTCGCCATTGAAAATGAAGATACCGCCATGCAAGAAGGACTTGAGTTAACAATGAAAGTATTCCTTGATGCCTTGGAAAAACAGGGGGTAGTTCAAATAGACCCAGTTGGTGAGGTTTTCAATCCTGAGCGACACGAAGCAATATCGATGCAACCAAGTAAGGACGCTGAACCCAATACCGTTTTAAATGTGTTCCAAAAAGGATATGAATTAAATGGACGAGTTATTCGGGCTGCTAGAGTAATCGTCTCTTCCAAATAACGTCCTTACTTTTCCCTTCTCCCCAGACATGGGGAGAAGGTGCCCAATGGGCGGATGAGGGGTTTGTGAATCGAAGGTATAAATTGCATGTGTTGCTTAATATGTTTGAGATGCTAAAAAATAAATAAAATTTAAGTTGAATTTATTAATTCAATCCCCATATGACTGTCATTAGGTAACAATTTTTAAGTACGGAGCATATCAACAATGGCTAAAATAATCGGAATTGACTTAGGTACGACTAATTCTTGCGTTGCTATCTTGGAAGGTGACAAACCAAAAGTAATTGAAAACGCAGAGGGTCATCGAACAACTCCTTCGATTGTCGCATTTACTGACGATGGCGAGACGTTAGTTGGTCAGTCAGCCAAACGCCAAGCTGTGACAAATCCAAGCAATACACTATTCGCCGTCAAACGGTTAATTGGTCGACGCTACGATGATCCTGTCGTACAAAAAGACATCAAAATGGTTCCCTACAAGATCATTAAAGCAGATAACGGTGACGCTTGGGTTAGTGTTAAAAATGACAAAAAAGCCCCGCCACAAATTTCTGCGGAAGTTTTGCGAAAAATGAAGAAAACCGCTGAAGATTATTTAGGCGAAGAAGTCACACAAGCTGTTATCACAGTACCTGCATACTTCAATGATTCTCAGCGTCAAGCCACAAAAGATGCCGGAAAAATTGCTGGTCTTGAGGTAAAACGAATCATAAATGAACCCACCGCTGCCGCCCTTGCCTATGGCATGGATAAAAAACGGGGTGACTCTGTTATTGCAGTCTACGACCTCGGTGGTGGTACTTTCGATATCTCTATTATTGAAATAGCCGAAGTGGATGGCGAACATCAATTTGAAGTATTGGCCACAAATGGTGATACTTTCTTAGGTGGTGAAGACTTTGACTTGGCATTAATTAATTACTTAGCGGATGAATTTAAAAAAGATGCAGGCATTGATCTTCATAATGATCCACTTGCCTTACAACGTCTGAAAGAAGCCGCAGAAAAAGCGAAAATTGAACTATCCTCTTCTCAGCAAACAGACGTTAATTTACCTTACATTACCGCAGATGCCAGCGGACCAAAGCACATGAATATCAAACTCACTCGAGCTAAACTTGAGTCATTGGTTGAAGACTTGGTCAAACGCTCCATCGAACCTTGCAAAATAGCCCTAAAAGACGCCGGTAAATCCATATCAGAAATTAACGATGTCATTCTTGTGGGTGGTCAAACAAGGATGCCTTTGGTACAAAAAACAGTGGAAGAGTTCTTTGCAAAAGAGCCAAGAAAAGATGTTAACCCGGATGAAGCGGTCGCTTTAGGGGCAGCAATACAAGCCGGTGTATTGTCAGGCGAAGTGAAAGATATCCTTTTGTTAGATGTCACGCCGTTATCATTGGGGATAGAAACAATGGGCGGTGTGATGACGAAATTAATCGAAAAAAACACCACGATTCCTACCAAGGCGAGCCAAGTTTTCTCAACAGCAGAAGACAACCAAACCGCTGTTACTGTCCATGTGCTTCAAGGTGAACGTGAGCAAGCATCAGCCAATAAATCACTCGGTCGATTTGACTTATCTGACATTCCACCTGCACCACGGGGTGTGCCACAAATTGAAGTGATATTTGATATCGATGCAAACGGTATCATGAACGTTTCTGCTAAAGACAAAGCGACTGGAAAAGCACAATCCATTGTCATTAAAGCGTCGAGCGGTCTGTCAGACCAAGAAATTGATGCCATGGTTAAAGATGCAGAAGCCCATGCAGATGAAGATCGTAAGTTTAAAGAATTGGCAGAGGTTCGTAATCAAGCGGATGCAATGATACACAGTTCCCAAAAATCGCTGAAAGACTTAGAAACTGAATTATCCAGTGATGAAAAATCCAATATCGAAAATGCGATAAGCGAACTGAAAGAGGCCATTAAAGGCAATGACAAAGCGTTAATTGAAAGCAAGCTCAAAGCATTAACTGACGCTAACTCGAACATGGCTGAGAGAGTTTATGCTAAAAAAGCATCCGAGTCAGAAGCGCAAGCAGGCGGAAAACCAGACAATAAGTCATCGGGAGCCGATGATTCAGTGGTTGATGCAGAGTTCGAAGAAGTAAAAGACGACGATAAGCAATCCCAATAGCCTATGCTACTGGATTATACATCGTTAAAGGCATCTCTTGATTAACATTTATTGGTCAGAGGTGCTTTTAATTGATGCATTTTGACCATATATTGATTTATTATGGTATAATTGGTTATTTTTAAGAGCGCCTGGAATCAATTGGGCGCAAGACAACATCCTACCGTGACATATGACTGGTTGAATTGAGCGTATTCGCGGTTTAAGTTTTTATGTGTGAGAAACAATGAGTCAACAGGATTATTATGAAATCTTAGGTGTCAGTCGAAGTGCCGACGATGCTGAGATCAAAAAGGCGTATCGAAAACTAGCGATGAAACATCATCCTGATAGAAATGCAGGAGATCAAGCCGCTGAAGAGAAATTCAAAGAAATCCAGCGTGCCTATGATATCTTGTCTGACTCGCAAAAGCGTGCTGCTTATGATCAATTTGGTCATGCAGGCGTTGATCCATCCATGGGTGGTGGCGCTGGTCCAGGTGGCTTCTCTGATTTTGGCGATATTTTCGGCGACATTTTTGACAGTATGTTTTCTGGTGGCAGAGGGGGGGCTGGCCGGACGAGAGCTCAGCGTGGCTCCGATCTTCAATACAATATGACCATTACGCTCGAAGAAGCCGCATCGGGAAAACAAGTTGAAATTAATGTACCCAGGCAGGCTGCCTGCAACAGTTGTCAAGGAAGTGGCGCTAAAAAGGGTTCCACTCCCAAAAAATGTGGGACATGTGATGGTGTAGGCCAAGTTAGAATCCAACAAGGCTTTTTCTCTATTCAACAAACGTGTCCCAATTGTCATGGCGAAGGTCAAGTCATAACCGATCCGTGTTCTGAATGTCATGGACAAGGCCGCGTTAAGGAAAATAAAAAATTAACGGTGAAAATTCCTGCTGGTGTTGATAACGGCGATCGCGTTCGTTTGACCGGTGAAGGTGAAGCAGGTCTGCATGGCGGCCCTTCAGGCGATTTATATGTTCTGATATCGGTTAAATCTCACCCAATATTTGAACGAGAAGGCTCCGATTTACATTGTGAAGTACCCATTAGTTTCGATGTTGCAGCCTTAGGCGGCACTATTGAAGTGCCTACACTCACCGGAAAAGTCAGTTTGAAAATACCACCGGAAACACAAACGGACAAAGTATTTCGTGTACGCGGCAAGGGCGTTCAATCCGTTCGCGGTTATTCAACCGGTGATTTACTTTGCAAAGTTGTTGTGGAAACCCCAATCAATTTAACAAAAGAACAAAAGGAATTACTGGAAAAATTTATCCAGTCGCTGGAACATAGTAAGAACAAACATTCGCCAAGAACGAGCACATGGTTTGATGCGGTGAAAAAGTTTTTCGAAGATATGAAGTCTTAGCCATCAATTACATCATATCTGCGGGGCAATTCGGAGCGTTATTTTAACTCCTTCAGGACTTCTATATATAATTTTCCACATTGTTCCCCTCGCCCCGGAAACGGGGAGAGGGTGCCCAAAGGGCGGGAGCGGGGTTTTTGAAATGAAATTCTATCCTGATGTGTGGTACCAAGTTCGTAAAATGCTTACGAAAAACCGGACAGAGACACGCTCCCTGGCGGGTATAGATCTGTGATATTTGGTTACTTCTAAATGAATTCCTACATTTTTTTCTTCTTCCCGGAAATAGGGAGAAGAAAACGCAGCTATTAGGTCTTCTATTTTCTAACATATAACGATACAATAAGCGCAATTTTGCTCATTTAAAGACGATTTCATGACACAACCCACTCCTGCAATTTTAGCGCTGGCTGATGGAACAATATGCCATGGATATGCCATTGGACATGAAGGTACTCACATTGGGGAACTTGTATTTAATACCTCAATGACGGGTTACCAGGAAATGTTGACGGATCCTTCCTATAGTGAACAAATTATCACCTTAACAGCAGCCCATATTGGAAACACGGGTTGTAATGAAGAAGATATTGAATCTAAAAAAATCTGGGCCAAAGGGTTAGTTATCCGTGAGTACTCACCCTATCCAAGTTCATGGCGCGCTCAAACCACCTTGTCTGATTGGCTTCATCACAATCACGTGACAGCTATTGCTGGAGTCGACACCCGCTTCATTACCAGGCATCTCAGGGATCATGGCAGTCAAGGTGCATGTATTACCACCGAGTATGCCAGTCAGCCAGACAAAGCTGTCCAATTAGCACAATCATTCAGTGGTCTTAGCAATAGGGACCTTGCTAAAGAGGTGTCTTGTAAAACAGAACAACGCTGGGATACAGACAGAGGTGAGTGGGGTCCCAAGTCCACGCCCCAGAATTTTCACGTCATAGCCTATGACTATGGTGCAAAACATAATATTTTGCGTATTCTGCAAGAGTTAGGTTGTCACGTCACCATCGTGCCAGCAAAAACCCCTGCTGAAGATGTTCTGCGAAGCAATCCCGATGGCATATTTCTGTCAAATGGTCCTGGAGACCCTGCAGCCTGTGACTATGCCATTAAAGCAGTTAAACAATTTATATCTGCGAAAGTCCCTTTATTTGGAATCTGCCTAGGCTATCAAATTTTGGCTTTAGCTTGTGGCGCTAAAGAAACAAAAATGAAGTTTGGCCACCATGGTGGTAACCACCCGGTTATTGACTTGCAATCTAATCGAGTCATGATTACCAGCCAAAATCATGGTTTCATGATTGAAGAAACATCCCTGCCAAATGAATTAATCGCCACACACCGTTCGCTGTTTGATCAAAGTTTACAAGGGATCAAACATACATCTGCGCCAGCATATGGGTTTCAAGGTCACCCTGAAGGAGGGCCTGGGCCGCATGATGCTGAAAAAATTTTTAAACCATTCATATCAGCAATGAGTGAATATAAATCGACGAGGGAATTGTGAACGAATTTGCACTATTTACGTCTGAGTCTGTTTCTGAAGGTCACCCAGACAAAATTGCCGATCAAATATCAGATGCCATTTTAGATGAATTGTTAAAGCAAGATAAAGCAGCCCGTGTTGCCTGTGAAACATTTGTAAAAACAGGTATGGTTTTGGTGGGCGGTGAAATTACCACCAATGCCTGGGTTGATGTTGAAGAAGTGACCCGACATGTTATTCGTGATATTGGTTACAATAGCTCTGACATGGGCTTTGACTGGGAATCTTGTGCGGTGCTCTCTGCTATTGGCAAACAATCAACCGATATTGCTCAAGGTGTGGATAATACCATTACCAATCGATTGGGTGCCGGCGATCAGGGATTGATGTTCGGCTATGCTACTAACGAAACAGAAGAATACATGCCCGCCCCTATCGCTTATGCTCATCGATTGATGAAGCAACAAGCGAAATTAAGGCATAGCAAGCAGTTGGAATGGCTCCGACCAGACGCTAAATGTCAATTGACGTTCAAATATGAAAATGGCAAACCCATTGCTGTTGATACCATTGTTCTGTCCACCCAACATCACCCTGATATAAGCCATAAGGATCTCTGCGAAGAAGTTAAAAAGCATATCATTCTCCCAATTATTCCTACCCATTGGTTAAGCCAGGATACAAAATATTTTATCAATCCAACAGGTCGATTTGTCATTGGTGGTCCCCAAGGAGATTGTGGTTTAACTGGCCGAAAAATTATTGTTGATACTTATGGCGGCTTCGCTAGACACGGTGGGGGCTGTTTTTCGGGGAAAGATCCATCTAAAGTGGATCGTTCTGGCGCCTATTCCGCCCGCTACGTTGCAAAAAATATTGTTGCAGCAGGCATCGCTGAACAATGCGAAATTCAACTTTCCTATGCAATTGGCATACCCGATCCCGTATCAATTTCGGTTGAAACGTTTGGTACTGGTCGTATGAACAACGCACAAATTGTTGAACTGATTAGAGAACACTTCGATTTAACGCCCCAAGGGATTATCGATGAACTCAACTTATTAGAGCCAATCTATCGCCAAACTGCTACTTATGGACACTACGGTCGACCCGAGTTTCCCTGGGAGAGGCTGAACAAAGTTGAAAAATTAAAGTCAAGCATGTAATTATACTAAATGGACAGGACTAGCCATAGCGCCAACAAAGTAATTTATTGAGGGTATTTTGACCCTAACTAGCTGTATTACTATTGCATTTTATGGCAACGGTTGGTGTTTATATTTAGTCCTGTTGGAAATGCAAGCATCAAAATATGAGGATCATTCAATGCAATCAACGGTTAAACTAAATAACACCACAGATTTTAAAGTCGCCGATATCAACTTAGCTGAATGGGGTCGTAAGGAAATCGCCATTGCTGAAACTGAAATGCCTGGATTGATGGCTTTAAGAGAAGAGTTTGGTCACAGCCAACCTTTAAAGGGTGCCCGTATTGTAGGCTGCTTGCATATGACGATTCAAACGGCTGTTTTGATTGAAACACTAATCGCGCTAGGAGCTGAAGTTCGTTGGTCTTCTTGCAATATCTATTCAACTCAAGACCATGCCGCTGCAGCTATGGCAGCAATTGGCGTTCCTGTTTTTGCATGGAAGGGAGAAACTGAAGAAGAATATTGGTGGTGTATTGAGAAAACTATTCATGGCCCCAATGGCTGGACACCTAATATGTTACTGGACGATGGCGGCGATCTAACACAAATTATCCATCAAAAACATCCTGAACTGATTGACAACATTCGCGGCTTATCCGAAGAAACAACGACGGGTGTTGCCCGTTTGTATGACATGGCTAAGAAAAAGACCCTTAAAATACCTGCTATGAATGTGAATGATTCCGTCACAAAATCGAAATTTGATAATTTATATGGATGCCGTGAATCATTATTAGATGGCATAAAGCGCGCAACGGATGTCATGATCGCAGGCAAAATCGTCCTTGTTCTCGGCTATGGCGATGTTGGAAAAGGCTGTGCGCAAGCGTTAAGAGGCCAAGGTGCAACGGTGTTTATTGCTGAAATCGACCCCATTTGTGCACTGCAAGCAGCTATGGAGGGATACCGTGTGGTAACCGTGGATCAAGTCCTAGAGCAGGTTGATATATTTGTCACGGCAACTGGAAATTTCCATGTGATAAACCATGATCATCTCCTACGCATGAAAAACCAAGCCATTGTATGCAACATTGGTCATTTCGATGACGAAATTGATGTCGCGAGTTTACGCCAATATGAATGGGATAACATAAAACCACAAGTTGATCATGTTATTTTCCCAAATGGAAATCGTATTATTTTACTTGCACAAGGGCGATTGGTGAACTTAGGTTGCGCCACTGGCCACCCAAGTTTTGTCATGTCGGCATCCTTTACCAATCAAGTATTAGCGCAAATTGAATTATTTAAATTCCATGAGAAATACAATATTGACGTTTATGTATTACCTAAAAAGCTTGATGAAAAGGTGGCTACCTTACATTTGCAACGCATCGGCGCCTCATTAACAACGCTAACTAAGGAACAAGCGGATTATATCGGTGTGCCTGTTGATGGACCGTTTAAACCGGACTATTATCGCTATTAATCTGGAACACCAAAAATGGAACAAGTCATAGCTGCTAATTACGCTGCCTGCTTGGATAAATGCGTTGAGCAACTCGGCGTTCCCAACTTTCTTAAGACAATTGGTTTTGATTTAACAAGGCTGCAAGATCCGGCAGCCTTTGTTACTGCCAGTGAATTCACAAGAATCGTCGAGAAAGCAATATCCATGACAAACTGTTCCTACCTAGGGCTTAAATTCGGCCAACATTTATCCATAGTCAATCACGGTTATTTAGGTTATGCGGCTATGAGTAGCCCTACGATGGGTAATGCATTGAATACGATGCTAAATTATATCAATACTCGCACCAATCTCATAAGCCTCGATTCAGAACTCAGTGGTGATAAAGTATGCATTGGTGTTCATGTTTTAATGGAAAACCAAGTATTATCGCGTTTTATTGTTGAAATGGTCATTGTGCATCTGATTAATATGCGCCAGTTTTTAATCTCAGCAACTGATAGCTGTGTCAAAATTGATTTGAATTATGCACCACCGAGCTATGCTAGCTATTACCAAGATATCTTAAAAACAGAAATACAATTCAACTGCTTGCATAATCAAGTGTGGCTTTGGAAAAAGGAATTAGACTATCCGATTAGTTTTGCGGATGATACAAGCTATCAACTGGCAAAATCCCAATTACAAAAAATTGCAACCCGCCTAGCTCAACAAGCAGATTGGGCTAGCAAAATCAAAACAATCTTATTAAGTCATGATTTATATCAATTAAGTATGGATGAAGTAGCAAGTCAATTATGCGTGTCAGCTAGAACGCTTCGAAGGCACTTACAAAAGGAAAGCATCACCTATCAAGAAATTGTGGATGAAGTGCGAAAGCAAAAAGCGTATGCCTACTTGCTCAATCAACAAATTAGTATGTCTGAAATAAGTTTTTTATTAGGCTTTCATGACACCTCAAACTTCAGTAAAGCCTTTAAACGATGGACAGGGTTAACTCCGACTGAATATCGTGATTCTCATTCCTCCAAATAACATGACTAAAGAACAAGTTCCCGAGATCGTGCTGCAAGTTCTACGAATCAACCCAGATAAGCGCGTTAATTTTATTTAATTCAATTGCTATAATTAATTTACAAACATTAATTATATTAAACATTTGAAAGCGGTTTGCTAAGGACAGATAGTATGAAAGGCATCAAAATTGGCAGTATTGCAATGGGCTTAATCATAGGAATCATAGTCGTCCATAATATGGAAATGTCTGTATTTTTGATGCAAAAAGCGCATGAATATACTTGGGCACATCTACTTATCGTTTTATTTTTTCTATTCAATCTACTAAGCATCATAGGCCTGGTGTTAACTAAACCTTGGGGGTATTATGTTGCTTATATTGCAGTGGTTTTTTCAACCATCTTTTTTGCCACCAATTACATTCCTTATATTAAACTTGCATTTCATCCAAACAATCACATCCACCTGCTATTCATATGCAATGGCGTTTTTATCTTGATTATTGCCACCTTGCATTCATTGTCTATAATCAATCGAAAAACTAAATTGACTCGAAGGAACTAATAGCAATATCGCTACCTCCAGATGAGCGCACGCTGTTTTAAATCCACTCTACAACCCCCTTAATCGAACATTAATATCTCTTCTTACACACCATATTGGCTCTTTGTGCTATATTTACCCATATAAATTATATGGATGGTAATTATGAATAGTGCCGCTTTTGATAAAATTTTGCTAACAGGCATGCTAATTTTATTCTCAAGTGTGACATGTGCCCAATTTGCGACACTTGACTCAGGCCTTGGCCTTGTTGCAGCAAATACAACAAGCAACTTTACTGCGGTAGCGAAGTTAATCACCGCAGGGGCTTATATTGGTGGTCTCGCGTTTTTTATTGCTGCCATCATGAAATTTAAACAACATAAAGATAACCCAACGCAAATACCGATTGGTACGCCCATTGCCTTGGTTTTCATAGCAGGTTCGTTAGTTTTCTTGCCGGCAATATTAGCCAGCATTGGATATACAGGATTTGCCACTGGCGGTGCAGTAGCTGGACCAACAGGTATCTCTAATATTTTAAATAACATTTGAGATGGTTGACATTAAAAACTCATCCTCGATTTAAACACGAAGACTATACTTTTTAACCGCTTCAATTAAAACACTGACATGCTCAGGCGGCACATCGGGGGTTATACCATGCCCTAGATTAAATATATGGCCAGGATGGTCAGCCATCGCTTCGATAATTTGCCGACAGCTTTGTTCAATCGATTGCGGATTGCTAAGTAAAACGAGCGGGTGCAAATTTCCTTGTAAGGCAACCTGATTGCCGACTTGTTCTTTCGCTTTGCCAATATCGACTGTCCAATCTAACCCAACACAGTCACACCCCGATGACGATATCTCATTAAGCCATTGCCCCCCTCCTTTGGTAAATAATGTGATGGGGATATTTGGATAGGAATATTTAAGCCCACCAACAATTTTTTTCATATAAGCTAACGAAAATGTTTGATAGAGTTGGGGTGTTAGCAGTCCGCCCCAGGTATCAAATATCATTAAGGAATTGACGCCCGCTTCAATTTGCGCAGCCAAATAATCTTGCGTTGTTTTAGCTAATTGTTCAAGGAGGCGATGGGCAAGCTCAGGGCGTTGATATATTAATGTAACAGCTTGCTTAAATTCGCGTGAGCCATGCCCTTCAATCATATAGCACGCAAGCGTCCAAGGACTACCGGCAAATCCAATAAGCGGTATATGAGCAGGCATATTTTGTCTAATCAAAGATGCAGCTTGTATCACATAATCAAGCGTTTCACCCACATCAATGTTGGGAATTTGGGCAAAGTCCGATTCACTTCGCAATGGTTTTTCAAAGCAAGGACCTTCCCCTTCTGCAAAATAGAGCCCTAACCCCATAGCATCAGGAATTGTTAAAATATCTGAAAACAAGATGGCCGCATCTAACTGGAAACGCCTCAGTGGTTGAAGGGTCACCTCACAAGCAAGCTCAGGTGTTCGACATAAACTCATAAAATCGCCTGCTTTTTGGCGAACTTGACGATATTCAGGTAAATACCTACCCGCCTGCCTCATTAGCCAAACGGGCGTTCGTTCAACAGATTGCCTCTTCAAGGCGCGCATATAAAGCGATTGTTCGATTTGTTGTTCCATATTACCAAATAGTGTTTATCAATAGTTTATTCAATTCTTGATTGGAGCCATTCTACTAAATTATTCAAAGCACTTTTTCCATCGGAAAAAGACAATAACGATTCATGGCAGCTACGAAATAATCGGTTAATTTTATCCTTTAATACATTTTTATCATAAAGCTGCGCATAAGTCGTTTTATCATTTGCTAAATCAGAAGAGCGCATTTTACCGAGCGTTGACAACGGGGCGTAATAATCAAGATAATCATCTTGCATTTGAAAAACCAATCCAAGCTTGTTTGCAAACTGTTGCAAGGCCTGTTGTTTAGTGTCGTCTAAATCAATTAAATCCGCTACCATTAAGATACAAGCTTGTATTAAAAAACCTGTTTTCAATTGATGAATCGCTTCAAGTTCAAGCTCTGTCACAGCCATGGATGCAAGAACAGTCAAATCCAAACTCTGACCACTAATCATCCCCTCGACACCAATTGCCTTTAATAATCGCTTACAAATGAGCAGAATGGTGTTTGCTGGTAGGTGTCCTGATAATTCTGTCACTAATAGTTCAATTGACCAGGAAGATAAAGCATCACCGGCTAAAATGGCAGTTGCTTGATCAAACGCTTTATGACAACTGGGCTTTCCTCGTCTAAAATCATCATCATCCATCGCGGGTAAATCATCATGAATGAGAGAATAGCAATGGACCATTTCGACCGCAGCAGCAATCACATTCAAAATTTTCGAATCAATATGCAACAGTTCACCCGTTAGATAGACCAATAACGGCCTAAAGCGTTTTCCGCCACTTAGGAGGCTATACTCAATAGCCGCTTTAAGACGAGTCGATGGAATTGGTTTTTGGTGAACAACCGTTTTAAGATAATCTTCAAATTTCAATAAGTGTGTTTGAATCACATCAGACATCATCAGAACGCTCATCTTCTCGCATCATCTCTTGGGTGATTTTTTCCACTTTTAACTCCGCTTCACTCAAAGTTTTCTGACATTGCCTTGCAAGCTTGACGCCCTCCTCAAATGCTTTCAGCGAATCTTCTAACGATAATTCACCGGCTTCTAGTTTTTGCACAATTTCTTCTAATGATCGCAACGATTGTTCAAAGTTCTCTGCTTTCGTCATTCAATACTCCGAATCGATATGAGTGAACGTCCTTAAGTTCCATGCATCTTGTCATGATTCTAAGCCATTGGCAATGCTAATGCGACAATCCCTAATTCTTCCAGCGCTTTAACCAAAGGCATTAGAGCCAGGCCTTGGATAGATGTGTCACTTCCTATCACAGACTGAAAGAGCCACTTACCCGATTGCTCATAATGGTAGGAACCACAACTATGGTAAGGCCTATCTTCTTGCAAATAAGCATCTAACGTATCAGCGGATAATGGTTTCATGGTTAGGGTTGCAATATCTTGCTCAGACCAGATAATCGCTCCTTGGTAGGCGATAGCCATGGCACAAATTTGTTGATGGGTTTTGCTCTGTAATGCCATCAACTGCTGCAAAGCTCGCTCGTGTGTCAATGGTTTGTCAAAGAGCACCCCCTCACAATGACAAAGCTGATCAGCAGCAATGATGTATTGATGAGGATATCGCTCACTGACAGTCAATGCTTTTTGTTGAGCAAGTCTGTTAGCAATTTGCTTAGGATCTTCATCTTGAAAGTGATGTTTGATAGCTTGTTCATCTATCTCTGCTGCATGCACAGTGAATTCGAGGCCAATCGATGCTAACAGTTCATGTCGGTTGGCAGATGAGGAAGCAAGTATGATTGGCTTTTGTTGGAGAAATTTAGACATAGATTGCCGCCAAACCCATCATTAGAAAACCAATGATCACAAAGCTAAAATCGCGTAAATTGCAACACCGTTGCACCATGACACAGCGCTCAAGGCCATGCAGTGTTCCCAAATATAAAAAGGTCCCTGCTGAAATCGACATGATGACCGCATCAAACAGCGAATCATTGTGATCCTGCTGCCCAGAAAGACCACCTATTAGAATACCTAATGGTGTCATGAAGGAGAATATCATAAATAATAGTTGTCCATTTCGTAACGACATATTGCTTTTATTTAATTGGATAGAAATTGCAAAACTTTCAGCCCATTTATGAGCAATAATCGCTAAAAACAATATAATAATAACGGAATTATGTTGGGTAATCCCAAGCGCTGTGCCCGAAATAATGGAATGAACTGACATCATCACCATCGCAAGTATTGCAAAAGCGACATCCGAGGTATCACGGTGTTCATACAGTTCCTTGCCAAGATGTTCTAACCATAAAAAACCAAGGAACACGATACCCACCAAGCTATACGAAAAAGGGAAGTGGTACCCTAAATTTTGAAATAACTGGTGAGCCTCTGGCAACATATGCATTAACGCTGCACCAAGAAAAACCCCCGTTGCTAACGACTCCCCAACAGGCAGCTCAAAATGGGTACTATGCTTTTTTTTATGACGAAAGGGATACCAACCGGCTAACCATGTTACGGCAAGTATGGCTAAGGCAAACAGTAATTTTAACATATAGGAGGAAACCATGTTTTTCATTCACCATCATGAATCAGAATAGAACTAGGAAACATCAAAATTGGCAATTGCACACGCCTAACTTGATAATATAATCGCGTTATTTGTTTATTCAGATGCATATAATAAGAGCAAATGACTTAATTAGCAATTTTTGATATACATTGCAACACTTGTATCTTCTTAATCTCGGCGTATGCTTGGCACTTTGAGACAACCGCTTTTTCAAGTTGGATCATATCGATAGCTTCATTTTTGACAAAGATATCGATAAATATATCGCCATCAATATAATGGATAACAATATTGTCGATAGCAGAAAACTGCTTTTTTAAATCCGAAAAAATCGATTTTTCCAGGATGTCACGGCTGGGTAAATGAAACGATGGGCATACTTCCTCATCATCTTCAGGGTCAATATGGACAGTAACATCCTTCACTTTTTCGATTGATAACAATAGCGATCGATGGACATTTTGAGCAATATGATGTCCTTCTGAAACAGATATCATAGGTGAGACCTGAACGTGCACGTCAATATACACATCACCGCCCATAGAACGGGTTCTTAATTGATGCATTTTTTTGACACCATGCACAGCCGTAATTTTATCTTCAATTTGACGAATTGTTTCATCATCAACCGCCGTATCAATTAATTCTTTGACACTATTCCAGGAGTAATCCCACCCCATTTTGATAATCATCCAAGCAACGACAATGGCAGCAACGGCATCAAGATGATAAAATCCAAGCCATACACCCATTAAGCCTACCGCAACAACCAAGGATGAGAGCGAATCAGAACGATGGTGCCAAGCGTTCACAATTAATAGTTCTGATTGGATGCGTGTCCCTATCAATTTTGTGTACTGAAATAGGCCTTCATTCGCAAGAATAGATATTATCGCAATGATAATGGCGATTTTGTCAGGGGATTTGCCAACATGAAACAACGCTTCAATCGCATCCCAACCAATCGCCCCACCAGCAATCATTAAAAAAACGGACAACATAAATGTAGCGGCCGTTTCTATACGTTGATGTCCATATGGATGCTGTGAATCCGCCTCCTCACTGCCAAATTTGGAGGCAAAGAGCACTAAGAGATCGGTTAATAAATCCGCAAATGAATGAATGCCGTCTGCGACTAAGGCATGGGAATAAAAAACAACCCCCCCGATGGTTTTCATAACGGCTAAAAGTAAATTGGTAACGGCACCAATCAGTGTAGCTCGCCGTGCTTGAATATATCGGTCACTATGACTCATGATTTATCCACCATGTTTCGCTTTCAAGTACTGTCCTAATGCACGTATCGCCATGGCCTCCCCGCCTTCTGGTTTAGCGGGTTTACTGCTTAAATTCCAAGCCATCACATCAAAATGAATCCAGGGTATCCCTTTTTCAACAAATCGTTGTAAAAACAAAGCGGCAGTGATGGCACCCGCATAGAAGGATGACGGCGCATTGACTAAATCAGCAATGGATGAGTCTAACATTTTTTCATAGCCTGGAAAAAGCGGTAACCGACAAACGGGATCATGGACAGCTAACGATGCTGTTTCGACAGCACTAGCCAATGCCTCATTGTTGCAAAACATCGCTGAAATATCGGTTCCAACAGCAACACGTGCTGCACCCGTTAAAGTCGCTAAATTAATCATTAGCTGCGGCTTGTCTTCACAAGCTCGTGTTATTGCATCGGCCAAAACTAATCGACCTTCGGCATCCGTATTATCCACTTCTACCGTTAAACCATTGCGCATGGTTATCACATCACCGGGGCGAAATGCACCAGCACCTACCGCGTTCTCAACAGCAGCGACATATAAACTAATTCGAATGGGTAATTTTTTACGCATTAACCAATGAGCAAGACCGATTGCATTAGCAGCCCCTCCCATGTCCTTTTTCATTAAGCGCATGTTTTGAGCCGGTTTAATGTCAAGCCCACCACTATCAAAGCACACGCCCTTCCCAACGATTGCAATTAACGGATCGCCTTTTTTACCCCAATGCAAACTTGCTAGCCGTGGCGCATCGGCTGCTGCTCTTCCAACCGCATGGATAGCCGGATAATTGTGGGTTAACAACGAATCGCCAACGCACTCCTCATATTCCGCATGAAACTGGACTGCCAATTGTTTCACCGCATCGGCTAATTGACTAGGTCCCAAATCATTGGCGGGTGTATTGATGAGATCTCTTACCAAAAATATTGCCTCTAGCTCATCGTGTAACCAATCCAGTTGAGCAGGTGTCACTTGCAAGGTCTTCAACTTTTCTTTGGATTCTCGATATTTAGTAAAGGAATACTGTGTGCTCCCCCAACCCAGCAAATCTTCATTATCCAAGTTATTCGCTAATTGGTAATGGCCCGATGGTAATTGTTTGGCTAGTTTTGCCAAACTTAGATAGCGGTTATCTGCCTTATCCACCATAATAGCTTTTTGTAGTTGACCGTTATCGCCGTAGATAAAGCATACCTCACCAACTTTGCCAGCTATTGAATGGTGAGAAAGCCATTGTTGCTCTCTAGGGGTCATTTTTGCCAAATTCTGTTCATAGTCAGCTTCATCGATCAATTCAATGACACAAGCGCCATCCTCGATGTTAGTTAAAAAAAATGGCGGGAGTGTTGTCATGATTGCCGTCCTTTAAACTGCTTATACCGTAAGCCTAAAACAAAAAGTGCTACAAGATAGATAAGTAAAGTCACCATCACTTGCGCGAGCAAATAGCTTAAACGAAATATGGGGGAAAGGGCTAACCACTTTGCAAGATTCCCCATTTGCCAATAGAGATAGCCACTTATAACCAAATTAGCAACAATGAGTTGTAATGCATATTTAAGCCATCCCGCACTTGGATGATATATCTTGCGCCGTATCAACCAATACATCAATAGGCCAGCGTTAACATAACCAGCGAGTGCAGAAGCTAAGGCAAGGCCTGCGTGTTTTAGGGGGAAAATCAAAGCGGCGCACAGTAAACTATTAACAATCATTGCGTATACCCCCGCTTTCACTGGGGTTTTAATATCTTGGCCTGAATAAAATCCTGACGCTAACACTTTCACCAGCATAAAGGGTGGCACACCCAATGATAACGCAATTAAGCTCTTTTGGGTTTGTATCACATCCAATTGAGTAAATTTTCCATAAGCAAAACAGGAAGCAATTAAGGGCATCGAGAAAAATGCCAGGCCAACAAAGGCAGGGACACCAACCAGTAAAATCATGCGTATACCCCAATCCAGGGATCGAGAAAATGCAAGCGGGTCTTGATTCGCTCTTTTACGAGATAAATGAGGTAATATTACCGTCGCCACAGCAACACCAAAAACGCCTAAGGGAAAATCGGTTAATCGGTCGGTATAGTAGAGCCAAGAAACGCTTCCCACTGGTAAGAATGAGGCAAAAATTGTATCGATTAACAAATTGATTTGAGCCACTGAGACGCCAAATAAGGCTGGCACCATTAGCTTTAATACCCGTCTCACGCCCGGATCGCCCCAATGGATGAATGGTCGAACCAGGAGATTTCGTTGCTTTAAAAACGGAATTTGGAATAAAAACTGTGCGCACCCTGCAATCAAAACCCCCCAAGCCAATGCCACAACCGGCGGGGATGTATAACTGGTGAGATAAACCGCACTAAAGATCAACGAAAAATTTAAAATAATCGGTGTTAAAGCAGGAATTGCAAAATAACCATAGGTATTTAGTATAGCCCCTGCAAGTGCTGTGAGCGAAATCAGCATCAGGTAGGGAAAGGTAATCCGTAACATATGAGTAGTTAGTTCCGCTCGCCCATTATCAAATTCAAAGCCCGGAGCAAATAGCATCACGATAATAGGTGCAGCGACGACACCAACAAGCGTCACCAAAGTCAACACGGACGCTAAGCTTCCAGCAATGCGGCCAATGAATAAGCGAACATCCTGTATTGGCTGAGTTTGTTGATATTCTGCTAAAACGGGGACGAACGCTTGTGAGAAAGCACCTTCTGCGAATAATCGACGCATAAAATTAGGAATACGAAAAGCAACAAAGAAGGCATCAACTCCAGCTTGAGCTCCAAAAAAATGCGCAATCACCATATCGCGAACAAACCCAAGAATTCGAGAGAGAAAGGTGAATAATGAGACAATTGATGTCGAACGAACAAGAGATTGTTTTGGGTTAACCAACGTTTTTGACACAGTCATTCTTATGACTCAAATAGCATCATCATAGCATTAAAAATAACGGAGTGAAATGCATAAACCAGCAAGATTCAGGCCCAACCTAGTAAATAGTTTATCAGATGCGTGAACGTTCAGTAGATAATCTTCCGTTTCCATCTTTATTTTAGACATATTACACTCATTAACTATTACATACATACTGCTCGCTCAATACCTGGTTTGAACAAGCAATTTTTGATTATCAAATTGAGCCCGGCTCTAAAGAGCCGGGATTTTTTGGATTAGAAGATTATGGAATAACTACCTGAGGCCCCCTGACTAAAATAATAGGGTTTTAGTTCGATTTTCGCGCTTTCCCCTGGTGGTAACCAGCAGATATAGGTGAAATTTGCTCTCAGCACAATATCATTCAATGGGCAGCGTATGACAACCGTGTCTGAGTTAGTATTAGTCGAATAAATAAAGGTTACTTCTTTACTGGAAATATTTTTGTACAAGTTAAGTTCGCCAGGGGATGACAGACTCCAAGGATATACGGCCGAATTTGTAGCATATTGCGATTGAGGAACAATTTGGCTTGCTGTAGCGTTTAAAGACAGTAGGCAAAATAGCATCCCGATACATATTTTTTTCATTCTATTCTCCTGTTTGCTTTCAATAGTGAATACCAAAATGGCCAGTTGCGCCATTAACAAATGGATAAACCGCAAACATGACATATCCAGGATATGGAATATCGCAGATGATACCTGTTCCAGCCTCCATTTTTTGGAAGCCTTGGCCGCACAAAACGTAAATGCCATCGCTCGGTGTGTCTAATGTACCAGCAACAATTTTATCAACCCACAAATCCAACCGAAGTGGCTTGCCCGATACATTTTGAATGATATGAGAATGGCCATTTCCTTTTAACGACCAACTGATTCGATCTAATGTAGCGCTCTTTTCTTTACCTAGAAAAAAATGGTGTGAAAACGTAGCCGTGGAAATGAGACATAAGAATATGCATAGAATTTTTTTCACCCTTAACTCCTTCTGAGAATGTTAAATTATCCATTACAAGCCTAATTCGCAATTCGTTGCCAAAACACCGTAATATTTACGGTTTTATTGATTCGAAATATTGGGCAAAACGAGTAAACCGGACTAAGCTGGTAAAAACTTTGTCCATTAAATTTTATCGAGACTAGGATTAATTGGTTATCTACGTTTCTTAAGAAATTGGTTTAACAGCTTATCCATAATATTGACAAGAGTGCGTTGAAACAAAATTAATGTTAGATTGCTGGAGTATAATCAAACGCTGCAATTGAATTAATTATTATGAATACACTCGTTTACTGTGAAAACTTCATTCATTGGGATATTGTTAAAATTTTCAATAAGCTGCCACAATCGATACTGATTAAAGATAGCCGTTTAAATTTTGTAGCCGCCAATCAAAAAGCTGCACAATTAACTGGGTTCAAAAAGAGTGCTGATATGATTGGGTTGAATGATTCGCAACTAAATTGCGCCGCTTCTTCCTTACATGAAGAAATTACTAGACAAGATCGCTCTGTTTTGGCAACTGATAATCAGTTTTTTCTAGATATTGGCTATTATCCAAGTAAACATTGCTTAAAAATATTATATACCTCCAAAATAAAAATTGATGATGAACAAAATCGCACATTCGTCCTTGTTTCCACTACGGATATTCCAATAAAATCGATTAGTAGCGCTTTATTTAATATAATTCAATCGTCAAAGGATCCAAAATGGGAGGTACAAAGTTATCAAATTCAAACAGCTAACTACCCGTTTAAAATTACCCATAAACAATCGGAATGCTTATTCTATATATTGAGAGGCAAGACCTCTAAAGAGATTGCTATTCTATTAAATCGTTCCCCACGAACCATTGAAGATCATATTAATGAGCTCAAATACAAATTTAACTGCCAAACAAAATCACAACTTATTGAACAGGCTTTGCAACTAGGTTTCAGTCAAATAATTCCTGCATCTTTGCTAGCATTATAGTTAGCGGTGAAAATGATGATAAATACGTTCGGCTAACGCTTGGCTGATGCCCGGTACTTTACTAATTTCTTCCATAGAGGCGGAGCTGACATCACGAATGCCACCAAAGCGTTTGAGTAAGGCTTGTCTGCGCTTTGCACCAATGCCTTCGATTGACTCCAGAGAGGACTCAAACCGGCTTTTATCCCTTTTTCTTCGATGAGACGTGATGGCAAACCGATGTGCTTCATCACGGATTTGTTGCAATAAATGGAGTGCAGGTGAATTTTCAGGTAAAGTTCGCTCAATGTTAGTATCTGCTAATATTAAGCGTTCCCAGCCGGCTTTGCGTTCAGGCCCCTTAGCAACCCCCAAAACCGTGGTTTCTTCAATGCCTAATTCCGCAAGTACTTTTAGCGCAACATTGACTTGTCCTTTTCCTCCATCGATGATCAACACATCCGGTAAATTATCCTCTGTAACCAATCGCCGATAACGACGAGTCAATGCTTGGTTCATCGCCGCAAAATCATCGCCTTTTGTAATGCCCTCAATATTAAATCGGCGATAATCGGATTTTCTTGGGCCTTGGCGATCGAATACAACACAAGACGCTATGGTCGCCTCACCGGAGGAATGGCTAATATCGAAGCATTCCATGCGATGAATGGGTTGATGTCTATTTAATAACTTTTCAAGATCTTGGTAGCGGTTTACCATCGTTTGCGCAGACTGTTGGTAGTCTCGAATTGCTAATTGAAGGTTGTTATGGGCAAAGTCCAACCAGCGACGCTTGTTACCTTTGGGTTTTTGCAATAGCCGACATCGACTCGTTCTTAATTCCGTCAGCATTTGTTCGATTGCTTCTTTATTTTCAACGTGTGCATCCGTAATGATTTCCTGCGGTATCCGTTCAGGCTGTTCAAAGTAGCGATTGCTGACAAACGCTTCAAAAACCGCTTGATGGAGTGCTTGTTCATTTTCAGCTGATAGCGATATATTGGGCACAGAGGGAAAAAACGATTGGCTATGCAGCAACTCACCATTTCGAATAGTCACCAATTGTATGCAAGCAAAACCCGGTTTGGCTTCGATTGCCAAGGCATCTGCATCACCACGAAGCTGTACCATTCCCTGTTGCTCTTGCACCATCCGTAACAGTTTGATTTGATCGCGCAGCTTAGCGGCAACCTCAAATGCTAAATCGGATACAGCTTCCTCCATTTGAACCGTGAGTTCATTAATAATCTGCTCACATTTACCTTGTAGAAAACGCCGGGCATTATCGACCGATTTTGCATAATCTTGTTCACTGATGTAGTTCACACAAGGCGCAGAACATCGCTTTATTTGATATTGCAGGCAAGGTCTTGAACGAGCAGCAAAATAACTATCGCGACAATTACGTATTTTGAATAATTTTTGGATGGTATTCAGTGTTGTTTTAACGGAAGTCGAACTAGTAAATGGTCCATAGAACTCCCCTTTCTTTGGTTTACGCTTGCTTCGATACATTTCCATGCGTGGGAAAGTGTGCTCATTGACATGAATATAGGGGTACGATTTATCATCGCGCATCAATACATTATATTTTGGGCGTAAGGACTTGATTAAATTACTCTCCAGTAAAAGTGCCTCTGTTTCACTACGAGTAACGGTTATCTCGATATCCGCTATTTGTTCTACCAAGGTTTTTGTTTTGACACCTTGGTTTTGTTTCATGAAATAGCTACTAACGCGCTTTTTTAAATTTTTAGCTTTGCCGACGTAAAGAATCTCGCCTTCAGCATTCTTCATTTTGTAGATGCCAGGCTCTGTAGTTAGGCGCGATATAATCGCTTTTAAAGTGGATTTAGTCACAGAAGTATATACCCATTTTAGGGAACATCCCTATGTCGAATTGGATCTATTTTATGAGTATAAGCGGCTATTCATCAAGATCGACGGGTTTTTCAATGACGCGATGTTTCAACGCTAAATAGGTTAGCTCCACGTCATTTTTGATACCCAATTTTTCAAACATTCGATATCGGTAGCCATTGATTGTTTTCGTGCTTAAGTAGAGTCTTTCAGAAATATCTTGAACACTCATGCCGCTGGTAATCATCAACATGACTTGCATTTCACGCTCAGATAATAATTCAAACGGTGAGTTGTGGGATGAATCCAAGCTATTAATTGCCATTTTCTGGGCTATTTCTGCACTTAGGTATTTATCCCCTTTTGCGACTTTGCGAATAGCCGCAGCCATTTCATCAGAACCTGACTCTTTGGTTAAATACCCCATAGCCCCCAGCTGTAAAACCCGGTTTGGAAGTGGTTCAGAAGCCATCGCCGTCACCGCAATCACTTTAATTTGAGGATGAGATTTTTTTAATCGCCTTGTGACTTCCCAGCCATCGATACCGGGCATTTTCATATCTAACAAGACAACATCCGGCTTAAGCGATTTCACCAGCTGTAAGGCTTGTTCACCGCTTTCGGCATCAGCAACAACTTCCATATCCTGCATATCTTCAAGCAAACGACGTATTCCCATGCGGACTAGCGCATGATCGTCAACAATCAGTACCCTTATCAAGTAATGCTCCCTCAATCATAGATCACAAAGATAAAGCGGGAGCATCCATCATAACAGCGTTTTGTGTAAATCACAATTGCTATGAAAAGGAACATCTCAATGACCTTCGTACCGGACAATTTTTTTAAAAAACACCGTCATTGCGAGCTTTGCGAAGCAATCAAGTTCGATCCCCGAACAAGAAGCCGCTCTGGATTGCTTCACTACGTTCGCAAGGACGGCTTTTTTTAAAAATGACTGGTACAAAGCTCTATGGCTTTTAAACCGGTGATCATTATTCCTGCATTAGCTAGCAAGCCCTAATATGAATATTAGGATTATTCTCATCGACTAAAAAAAAAGGGGGATATTCACCCAATTCTCGTGCTCGGTGAATTAGTCTATCAATGTCTTGTTGAACAAAATCAAACAACTGTTGGAAGTTTTCAATGACAAAATAGATAGGTTGCATTTGATCGATTCGATAGGGTGTTCTAAATGCCACCACAGGGTCAAAAAGCACTCGCATTGGTTCATCGCTTTCGAGGCAATGAGGGGTTTCACCGATTGAGGATAAAATTCCACCACCATAGGCTCGAAGCTGTCCGTTTTCACGAATTAAACCAAATTCAACGGTAAACCAAAATAAACGCTGTAATAAAGGCCATACTGTTGGTTTTGAATCAAGGACAAACTGAGCATATTGTTGAACAAATTCAGCATAATGGGTCTGTGTTAACAAAGGGCAGTGACCGAATAATTCATGAAAAATATCGGGTTCCTGAATATAATTCAGATCCTCCATAGTCCGGATAAACGTTGCTGCCGGAAAATGGCGCCTTGCTAACAACTTAAAAAACGCTTCGGCTGAAATTAAAGCCGGAACAGGAGAAACTCGCCAGCCTGTCATCTTTTCTAAGCGCTTATTCACCTCTGGCAATTGAGGGATTGCATCTTTTGATAAGTTTAAAGCCTCCAACCCTTCCATAAAGGCAGAACAGGCCCGCCCAGGTAAAATTTCAATTTGCCTTTCATACAAGGTTTTCCAGACGAAATTATCCTCTGCACTGTATTGAACATAGCCTTGTATATCGGGTTGATGGGATACATAACTACTGACAAACTCCATGAAGTATTCCCCAAAAAATAACTGCTTATACTAGAAATGTATCTTAATATCCATATAAATACAAGCTGGGTGCGGGGCTAGGCCAAGAACAATCAATTGACTTTTACGTGAACGTTTGCGTTACCGTTTCCGAACCTAATAATATCGACACAAAGGAATCTTGTCATTTCGGTAACGGAAACGGTAACGCAAACGTTCACGTATTTGTTGACAGATATTGCTTAGACCCAGATTTTACCAACGCTTTATACTATCGATTGGCACAAATGTATCCTGACCAATGGTCTTGCTTTTCAACTCCCCTCGCCAGGCATGTCCGTATACAACCTCATAAGTCAACGGAACTTTTCCTGCTTGTGCGAATGTCTGCTGATAGAGGGAGGATAATTGCTGTAAAAATTGACGACCACTGAGCCCAAGTTTACGCTGTGGATGAATGTTCTTCACCCCTTGACGTTTTAGGCTTTTCAACAAATCATTCACCGAGGCATATTGAGCAGTGATAAATTCCATATCCATCACTGGGTCAAGCCATTGCGCTTGCAACAAACTATCGCCAATATCATGCATATCCTGAAAGATATTGACATGCTCATAATCATCAATGGCTTTAAACACGGTTGATAGTTCTTTAAAGGTATCAGGCCCAAGCGTTGAAAACATCAAACACCCATTGACGGCCATGATTCGATGTAACTCCGAAAAGAGTGCGTTAACATTTTCTACCCAATGGACAGCTTGATTCGAAAACACTAAGTCAAACGACTCATTGGCAAAAGGTAATGTCGCTATATCACCACCAACCAAACTCCATTTTGAACGCCAGCTTTGCTTTAATTTCGCCACGTTAAGCATCTGATAGGATAAGTCGATGCCAACAATATGCGCTTTTGGGTATCGTTTTTTTAATGCCTGACTAAATTGCCCGACCCCACAGCCTAAATCTAAAATACGAGTTGGCGTAATGGTTAGATAATCCAAACGTTCAATTAAGCGATTACCAATTTCTTGTTGGATGATGGCTGATTTTTCATATTGTGTTGCAACACGATCAAATGCTTTGCCAATTTCAACGTTTCTTGTCATACGGATATGTATATTGCTAAATATTAAAGCCCATAGTTTAGCATACCATTGCTTCAAATGATGGATTTATGTTAGAAAAAGCTTTGTGCCGGACAATAACTAATAACTAGTACGTGCCCGAGCCCGTGCCCGTGCCCGGGTTTTAATGGGCATAGTTCACTATTTTTCGGTGGGCTGTTTCAAGATCAAAGTTTATCATTTAATTCTTTAAACCGGACTCGGGCTCGGGCACGCTCACGGACTCGTATTAGTTCTTTGTTTTTTGCCCGGTACGAAGTAGAAAAAGATATTTGCATAAGCAAAACCATTCGGATAACATTTGGTCAAAGTTCACTATTAATATGTAAAATTTTGGATTATAAGGATGTTTGAATTTTTTACTTCTGCTATCAAAATCGCAACCAATGCCTCAGCTGGCTTCAGTTTGATAACTGATGCTATCAATGATCTCCGGGCAACCATCATGAAAATCGAAGGGAAACCGTGGTCTAGCGTTATTCCTGCTAATGCAAGTCAAGATAATTACGATAAAATTGTATTTTACGCAATTGCTAGCGCTATCGAATTATTCCCAAAATCGATGATAGGGCTTTTAAATACCGATTCGGAACAGCTAAAAGCACTTCTTGAAAAAATCGGTGAAGATAGGGTCCCCCAAATAAATAGTGAGAAAACCTACCAGATGGGGATTGCTATCCTCCAATTTTCTAAAGTGCTTGAAGAACAAGCTGTCAATGAAATCGTCGATGCCCTTGTTCAAGCGGGCAAACTAGATAGAGCGACCCTTAAAACCAAACTCGAACTGTTAAAAAATCGCATTAACTACTACGAATTTATAAAGCTTTGCCACTCCTATGATCATCATCAAACAAACAATCTCTTGGAACGCATACGCAAAACCAATGATCCAGACGTCGCTATGGAGCTTTATAGAGAAGTCTCAAGTCATGAACAGATACTTATGGCAAATGATCAAGCCTTTGCTAATTTTCACGATTTCATTCAAGCACACCCCTCTGACACACTAACAGAAAGCGCACAATATTTTTTTTTAAGTAAAAGCAAGATTGCTAAATTTATCCAACAGTGCAAATTGGCTCTTTCTGATAAAAATGGTTCTCTTGGGAGCATGCTAAGCAAAAAAGATATTGAGCTTGAACTTGAATCGCTTGAAAAACAAGAAGTAATCGCATTGGAGCTGTATCGAAAAGCCAATCAAGATCTCATTCAAGTTAAACAAGCCAATAATAGTGGTTTTGAAGCCAAGCCTAATTTACCTTCTTTATTACAGTATTCATCCAGCCAGTTAGTAGAACAACGTCAAGCCCTACATAACAACATGGTGAATGCTTGCTCATTTTTTGAGAACCTCCTCATTGATTTAGCAAAGCTTAGTAATTCTCCTATCCAATTATCGCAGGCAACTAGACGCGACTTAATATACTATCTATCTCTCGACGAAAATGAAGACATTCCCGCTCCCGGATGGAAACAGTTGAGGAAATATTTAGACCATTTTCTAGATGAAGGCGAGAATTATGCAAACAGTTTGTTATACCAATTTAAATATCACGCTTATCATTATATTTCTGATGTAGAGTCAACGGATATTGATTATTTAAAAGATATCGTTAAAGACAAATTATCCCTATATCGTTCACAATTGGGACAGATGCCAACAACCTCTCCATTGAGCCTTCTGAAAGCCAGTGAGTTTCTTAAGCTATCGCACCTGGATCAAGCAATCACATACCAACAAAAACAACCATTACGCCAAGCTATTTATTCTTCTATAATGAAAGCTTTGTTTTGCCAACTTGATTATGAGCTATTGCTTCAACAAAAATATATTCTATTATTGAACCATAACGTAGCCAACAAGCTGGCGTTAGAAACCAGTGTAAGAAAAAGCATCCGAGAATTGGATAAGTCTAAGAGTCTATCCATCGATGATTCGATTGGTTTGATTGATGAGGCGATTCAAACTTATGGCACCATTCAACCAATCGAATCGGGCCATAACTCAAGTATTCCAATACTGCTCAAATCGTTAGAGGAAAAGGAACTCGATCTGCGCAAGTTGTGCAAGTCTATTCAAGAGCTTATCCAAGCAGATGATACCGATATTTTGCATCATCAATATCAGAGCCAGGCCATAGAATATCAAACTTCTGTGCAAGAAAAAGCGGATGCTATAAAGCACATAAATACAAGGGTTCAACAAAGCCTTGATAACAAAACCTATAGCTTATCGATCGAACCATTTATCATAGAATGCCTCCAAGCCATCGTTAATGATTTCGAGAAAGCAACGTTAACAAGAACGATGCAAATCAAGACTAAACAGAAACTAACCGAACTAATCACATCATTTACAATTAAATTCGACCAACTCCATCTTAAGGAAGACAACCCTATTTCGGATAATTCAAATAATCATGAAACAAACGCACTTGCTCTGTTAAAACAACGCCTTGATGCCATCCAAGTGATACCCCCAAAACAAAATCTCTCAAAACAGACCAGCCAAATTTTTCAAAATTTGCCAGTTAATCAGCGTTATTTTGGCAGTGTGGAGGCAAAGTATGGCGGTATTTTTGCGGATTATCTTCACCAGCGCGCGGCAAAATATGCTATTAAAGATATTTTGAGAAATATCCTAGCCGTTTTCTTAGGCTGTTTTGGCTATCAAACCGACCAAAGCCAACGTGAACAATACGTTGCCCAGTTATCGAATATAACACAAGCTTTAGTCGCTAATCCTGGCGACCCTGATTGTAAAAGTCATTTGCAAGCAAAAATTCAGTATGGGCTTACCCATTTCCCCCCTCGCGTTAAACCAGAGCAACCAGGCTACGAACTCAGCTTGCATGCGCTTTTAACCCAATTTGAGCAGGAGATAAAACCGTTAATGGTTAATACAGAAATTGCTGCAGCACAAACCTTAGCCACCCATGCCTAATGCACTTGCATTTTAAAAGCAGGTATTGCATGCTTTGACACACGTGTTAGCTATAGGAAATCCAACCTTGTTTAGTCATTTTATCCATTCATTGCGTTGCGCTTTTTGTCGATGTTATTTATGTCGTTTGCCAATCGATAATCAACACGCCATTTGCACACGCTGCCAACGTTATTTCGAGCAAATTAATCAAGCATGTCGACGATGTGCTATGCCCATGCAAACTTCCTCAGATACGTTATGTGGCCAATGCCAACCGTCTCAGGGCTATATTGATAACGCGCATATTTTTTGGCGATACACCCCACCCTTAACTGGCTTAATCCATGATTTCAAATATCATAATCAATTATTTTTAGCACCCTTCTTAGCCCACTGCATGCAGCGCCATCTCCCCCAACCTTTAACAGACATTGACTATTTGATCCCAATGCCAATACATCGCAAACGTTTACGCAGCCGTGGGTTTAATCAAACAAGTTTATTAGCAAAGGCCTTAAGTAAACAAACGGGGATACCCATGAACCAAACGCTTTGCCAACGCATCGTTTTTCATAGTCCGCAAGCGCTATTGAACCAAACAAGCAGACAAAGCAATATTAAAAATGCATTCCGCTCTAAACCAGCCGATCAATTAAATCTTGTCATTATCGATGATATTATGACAACCGGAGCCACAGCGAATGCATTGGCGAAGGAGTTGAAAAGGCAAGGTGCTAGTCGGGTTGATTTATGGTGTATCGCAAGACAATATTAGAAAATCCATTTAGTTAGAACAAATGGGGTAATTAAGGAATGATAAATCATAAACATTGCCTCGTAACTGAAACATTCGATCGCCAAATACTTGTCTACGTTAAGGATTACAATGAGGACAATAACTTTGTTCAGCAAATTCTTTCCCATCTTCACGCTTGTTATAGGTCTTATATTCACACTTAAGACAACTTAGAACCTGATTTTTATAGAGTCCCGTTTGTGTGCCACAATAACTACAGTTTAGAAATCCTTGCGTTGAAACTTCCCCAAACCCTGGCGTTTGACAATGTGGGCAACGTTGTTGAATGCGCTTAACTAATTTTTTAGCCAAAATGCCAATAACCTGCATCCTAAGTGGGTTCATCATGGCTCGCATGTCTGTTTCAAGGCGAATAATGCTACTGTAGTCGAATGCTTTTCTAATAATTTCTTTAAGACGAGTGTATTCTTGAATGCCCTTTTCAATCATTTCATTTTCTGAATCAAGAGTTCGAACTATCATCCCGTGACTGGGGAACTTTACGGTTTTGAGAAAGCCCTCGAAATTATCGTTAGCGCGAATATCGATATGATTAAAATTTGTCTTTGTGGTTAACTCATACTCCATAATAATTAAATCATTTTCTAAATCGATAAATGCCATGAGCTCTGTATCTGCAGGACAAAAGTAAATTTGAGGGTGAGGCCCAAAACTGCCTTCACTGGATATGCAATATTGATATGCATAAGCTTGTGCCGCTTTTTTAGCCTTTAAAATTAATGTTTCATATGCTGAAGCAGTTCTTGGAATTTCTCCTGAAAAGGTTCCAAACTGATCCGTATCGTAATCATCTGGAACATGAATATGACAACCTAGGTTTTGTTCAAAGGGAGGTTTAATCACTTTTTCTTTTTCATGCTTTGTGGCTAATAATACTTTTTTATCTTTATAGTACATGTCGATACTCCCTGCATTGATTTTTTGAGTTACGAAAAATAGTCAACTCTTGCAACAGAAACATCTGATACAAACATCACACCCGAGTTTTTTTGAAATAATGTTTTCATCCCAAAGGCAATCGATGCAATTGCGTCTTCTGGCGCAACAGCAATGAACATCACAAAGGATTCTTTATCATTGAATATGGCTGATCCCTCATGAAACCCACTATGGCCTTTTCCAGAAATATTTTTTATTAACGTAAATCCCGTAATATTTGCTTTTTCAATCATGGCTGCCACCACATGTTCATTCTCACTAGGTACCACCAATTCAATTTTTTTCATTGGATGCAGCGTAATACTCATATCCTTTTTATCTAAGACCTGAATGATGTTCATTGAGCACTCCTTTTATTGAATTAATTGCCAAGTATTGTTTTTTTCTAAACAAAAAAACTGATTGCTTTGAGGATCAATTACGGCTATATGCACCCATTGATTAAAAAATAGCGTTTTTAGGAGATGGTGCTTTGCAATTATCTCAGTTACCATCGCTCGAGGAGCGTAGACGATAGTTAATAGCCGCTGTGGCTCATGATAAGGTATGTCGTCATGGGACATGACTGATTGCAAAGGCAATCCATGCATTAAATCGCTCGCATTTCCCTGCATAACCCCAATTTTTCCAGTGATGTTATGCGTGATTTTGCTCCCACTGCCATAAGCCGCATTATCAATGGTTGAAAATAAGTATTGAGCATTTATCCATTGGGCAACCACCATAGGTGCGGTCAAAATGGTTTCAAGTAATTGCCCCTCTTTATCCTGGCGCCAATCGTATGAATGTAAAAAGCAACGGCCTTCAAGGTTAATGTCTTTCGTCAACTGCCTAGGCGCAACAATAAATCCTGCATTACGCGCAAGGCCCCATTCGGGTCGAGTTTCGGACCAATCTGCGCTTCGACGATCAATATTACTTTCAGAATTTTCAAATGCATTTAAGTCGCACGCTCTTTGCAAGTTATTATTTCTCTTTGCCAATTTTAGATCCGCTTGAAGTTGCTCCAATCTGCTTTGGTGAATGCTTTGACTATGATTTGGAGGATAAATAGTTACTTCATCGGTCGTCGTATCATGCTGAGCTCCATAAAATTGGGTATCAGAGGGAATATTGATTGCATTTTTTGCTAATGCCTGTCTGACTATTTCCTTGTTAAGAATAAAAGCGAGTAATTGTGCATTTTTCCCTCCTTGATTGCCTCCACACGCGCCACAATCCAGCGCAGAAGCATAAGGGTTATTCTGGGTTGAACTGCCATGCCCGCAGAAAATGACAAGTTTCGCGAAATTATCAGTCAATGCCATTAACCGCAATGCCATTTCAGCATAGGTTATTTGCTCTTCAAGCGACATTCCACTGTCTGTATCAACCCTATCTAATTCAAAATCTTGTTTGCCTTGAATTGGAGGACATATCATATGATTAAAATCTCTCGTGATCCGTCGATAGAAGCGCGGGGTGAACGATTTTAAGAACATATTAATCCCGCACCAAACCCCTAATGACTCGACTAGCGCAAAAGGTGTTGAAAAATTATACTTTAATTGCTGATAAGCCTGCCTTATAAGCGTTTTAAATTTTTTTCCTTGCTTATGACGCGCCAGGTAATGCTCATTTGCAGCAATTGGTTTTTCAACAATATGGAAGCGGGGCTTTAATAATACGGGGCAAGAGTCCTTTATTTTTTCACTATCATAGTCTTTAATACTAACCGGTAATCCAAAAAATCCTGCAAAACCTAATGTCTCATAATTGCCTAATTTTTCTATGGAGCGTCTAAAGGGCTCGGAACGAACATCAATACAAAATACCATTTGTACCTCAGCCCTTTCTATTTTCGCATTGACCTTTTTTAACTCAGGCAAAAGCTTCTTAAAAAGCCATTGCCTGTAATTATCTTCATTGTTTTTTATTAACTGAATAATTTCTTGGTGATCAAACTCAAAAAATTTTTTTTTTCTATCGCTGCGTCTGGCCATAATAAACAGGTAATAACGAGTCGTATTGCTAGGAAATCAGTGAGACAAATTGGATTTTCTTCACTTTTTTTGTCAGCTTTCCAATCGCTCATCCATTTGATGTAACCAGCCCAACCAGGTAAGTGCGACAAGGTATCCTTAAGAAATTCCTCATGGTTTTCAGCGGATACACTCAGTTTATCAAGGCACGCAACGATTGCATCTTCAGCACAAGTTGGCAGGCTGGATAACCATTGCTTCGATGATATATTATTTTGGTGTAGCGTGCTGTCAAACTGAGCTAGCTTTAAAAATCCGATATATAACCCCTTGTCACGATGAGGTATTTCAATCGTGCCTTGTCCAATGTCGAGAAAACTGCCACACCATTTAATCATATGCCAATTTACTTTTTCTAAATTTTCGTTGAATAATGCGTCCTTTTTTGCTGTTTTCTTTTGTGCTAAAGCCTGTTCAAATGGCATTGTTTCAAACCCATGTAGTGGATTACAGGCAATGAAATTTTCAAGCGGCCAGACAGGTGCAATTTCTTTCGATGCATTATCAACAATTGCTCTTATAGCGACGCGTTGATTTTCAATTTTATAATTGACTGATTGCGTTTTTTTACTATTTGATAACTTTGGTTTGATTGCTGCCGAGTGGTTCATTTTGAGACTCCTCATTAGTAGTTATACGTATTTCGATTTGCCGTGATTGTTTTAGGGTGAGGCATGCTTGCGTTAAGCATTTTAATATAAAACCAATCCCATAATTTTTTATCGGTTATTTTTTGATAGATCCCTAAGCTAAAAAGAATCCATAGAGAAAAGAAAACAACGAGTGTTGATAGTTGTAAGATGCTTAATTGTTGCTGGTCATCAGTCATAAGATTCGGCAGAAGCATTTCGATAACATGAATGCTTGTCCCATAAAAGTTACCACTGATAAAAACTAATATTAAAGCCAATGTGATTCTTTTAAATGATCTTTCTTCTGCAATAATGCTAAGCATTAGCTGGGTCCCTGTCATAAAAACAAAGCCTAAAAGAAATGTAGTCGTCTGGGTTGATAGGATTGGTTTGCCTGTCATCAGAGCAAACCCATACATTCCAATAAATCCGCCAACAAATGATGTTAACAGTGATTTTACTGTGGGATGTGGGCTATTCATTATTTGTTGTTGATGAATAGCCGACCCTGAGTTTAGAAAAAGGTAGGACTTAAACAAACCATGCCAACAAAGATGAGTAATGGCCGCAGAAAAAAGACCTAGACCGCATTGCATCATCATAAAGCCCATTTGCGCCATCGTTGAACAAGCAAGCATGCTTTTAATATTCCATTGCATGAGCTTCCATACCGTTCCCAACAAAGCAGTCAATGCACCAAAGATAAAAAGAACAGTTAATAAGTCACGTTGGGTTGTCAAAAGTGGAGAAAATTTAACAATTAAAAATCCTCCTCCATTGACTAATCCTGCATGCATCAGAGCCGATACGGGTGTAGGGGAATTCAAAGAGCTTAAAAGCCAACGATGAAATGGCCAAATGGCTGATTGAGTCATTGCTGTCAAAATGATGAGGCCCAATGAAAATAAGATAGTTAAAGAGGAAGAAATGCCATTGTCATACACTACCTTTTGAATTGAGAAAGAACCCGTGAATGTATAGAGAAAAAATATTGCTGTTAATAGAAACAGGCTTCCTAACAGGTGTGTTTTAAATGCAAGAACGCCTGAGTTGTAGGCTGCTTTCCATTGGGCTTTATGAATCATAAGGGATGCTAAAAACACGTTACTGGCAGTCCAGGAGACCCAGAATAAAACGAGATTGTCTGCTAAGGCCATTGAAATGGTGCTTAGTGTAATCGCTGAAAGGTTAAAAAAATAACGTCGATAAATTTTATCACCATGCATATATCTTAATGAAAAGCGATGTATAATGAAGCTAATGAATAATATCAATGTCGTTAGCAATAAGCTTAATGTGTTGGCGTTAAATAACATCGAATTACTTCGGCTTATTGGATCCTCTAATGAATAAGTTAATGCGATAAAACTCGCTATAAACCCTATTCCCATCAACCCTGTCCCGAACTGAGTCGCAATAATGACTCTCCGCCTTCCAAGAAGAAAATAGCTAGACATTGCTAAAATAGGCATTACAAAAAAGGATATTGATAATATAGTTACCATGTTATACACACTCTTTCTCCATTAGGGAATCTATTTATATTGCATGAATATATAAGACATGCTAATATAAGTAAAATTAAAAATATTAATCTTATTTATTAGAATTTCTTATGTCTCTAGATACCATAACCTTGCAATGCTTTTTAGCTGTTGCTGAAACACGCAGCTTTACTAAAGCTGCTCAACGCGTTGGTCGAACGCAATCAGCAATTAGTCAACAAATTGCTAAATTGGAAAATCTTGTTGAAAAGCCACTGCTAAATCGTGGAAAAGAGCTTTCATTAACGACAGATGGCGAAATATTTTTTGGCTATGCTAAAAGAATTTATGAATTACACCGAGAGTCCCTTGACCGATTTAAGGAACCTGAATTACAAGGGGAATTACGGTTTGGGTTGCCTGAAGACTTTGCCAGCATAATCTTATCTGATGTGCTGGTTGAGTTCTCCAGAATGCACCCGCGCGTATTACTAAACGTGGAATGTGATTTAACACTCAATCTTTTAGAACGATTTAATGAAAAAAAGTTGGATTTAATACTGATTAAGACCAATGAACAGCAGATTTCGTCGAAATCTGTCCATGTTTGTTCTGAACCGGTTGAATGGGTGGGGAAAAGGGAATTGATGCCTTCATTGAGTCATAATAGCTCAATTCCATTAGTCCTTTCCCCTTCGCCTTGTGTTTATAGACATAATGCCATTGAAACATTGGATAAAGCACATATCAATTGGCGTCCTGTTTATAGCAGCGCAAGTTACACGGGTAAAATGGCAGCTGTTCAGGCGGGATTGGGAATAACAGCGATTCAAAGGAGCATGATTCCAAACTATTTGGAAAGGCTAGATAGTGATATACTTCCAATTTTAAATGATATTCATGTTTTTTTACTAAAAAATAGCGAAACGAATAAGGCAATTGAATCACTTCAATATTTTATTTTACAAAAATTACAAAAGTAAAAATTCATTTATTAGGGACCAAAGGGATACATAAGGAATGCGTAATAATACACTTAACTCCATCACTGATGTATTAGATCGTCAAACACTTTTATCCATTATGATGCTGAGTGTGCTTATTAGTATACTTTCTTTAAGTATACCGATAGCAGCACAGACACTTGTCAATTTAATCGCATTTGGTAAATTGTTACAGCCAGTCATCACATTAAGTATCATGGTATTTATTTTCATGATTGCCTTAGGTGCGCTCAACGTATGGCAAATAGTGGTTGTCGAGGTCGTTCAACAAAAACTTATGGTCAAGGTTAGCTTAAACTTAACAAAACACTTTACCCATTTATCGCTAGACAATTTTTCAACCCATCACGGTCCAGAATTGGTTAACCGATTTTTTGAAGTCGTTACTATCAAAAAATCGTTAGCAAGCCTATTGCTGTATGGCATCAATCTGGGTTTACAACTCTTTTTTGGGTTGTTACTAATTTTGATATACCATCCACTTTTCCTCGTGTTTGATATATTCATCATAATCGGCATCCTTCTTATCATTTTTATCCCCTATAAAACAGCCCTGAGCAGCGCAAAACAGGAGTGTTATGAAAAACACGCAGTAGGCGCATGGCTTGAGGAAATATTGATCAATCGATATTTGTTCCGCTTTAATTTATATAACCGTTATGTTACACAACAAACGGATAGAAAATTAGTTGCTTTCTTGAAAGCAAGAAATACGCACTTTAAGCAACTCATCAAACATCAAATCGGCTTTTATACCTTATCAGCACTAGCAAGCAGCCTGTTATTAGGGTTAGGAGGCTATCTAGTGATTAATAACCAGTTAAGCTTAGGACAGTTAGTTGCATCAGAAATTGTTCTGGGCGCTCTTATTTATTCCTTCAAACGATTTGGCGTCCTTTTAGAAAATTACTACGATTTAATTGCTTCAGAAAATAAAATAGACTCTGTACTTAATTTGCCTGTGGAAAAAATAAAAGATGAAGCGCATGGGGAGTTTCTCATCCCTATAAATGATATATCCATTGAGTTAGACAATACATTAAGAGCAACAGTCAATGCCCAAAACCCGCTGTTAATTATTTCTGAGCAATCCGATAAATGCCGTATGTTTGTTGATCAATTATTTGGCTTTCAACAAGCATCCGCTCTTAATATCACAATAAATGGCATCCCTTGTTCTAAAGACAATTTATTTCCGCTTCGCCGCTTTAGTTTATTAATCGCAAAACCCGAATGGTTTTCAGGCAGCATTTTCGACAATTTAGTCCTCAATCACCGGAATGTATCGCTCAAGGTCATCATAGAGCAATTAAAGCTGGCGGGTCTTGCAGATAAAATTTTGAACTTACCTGATGGTATTCACACAATGCTTCATGAATGGAAAGATATGTTTACGTCTGTTGAAATCACCAAACTGATGATAATAAGGTGCCTAATTGCCCAACCTGAACTGATTGTTATTGACCGCATATTTGATTCCTTCAATGCCCAGGAAGTAATCGAGATGCTTGCATTGTTATCAGGCTTACACACCCAATTGTTAATCGTACTCAGTCAACGCTCCGACTTTATCCCATTGACCAACACCCTGGTAATTCCAAAATGAAACTTCATGCATACTCAATGATAAGAAAATTGCCCAAGCCACAAAAAATAGCAAAAATCACTTCGCTTATCTTGGTTATCATCATTCTTTTTTTAAGTTTTACTCCATGGCAACAATTTGCACTTGGCAATGGGAAGGTAATCGCGTTCTCACCAACCGAAAGAAAGCATATGGTCAATTCGCCCATTAATGGAAGAATAAAAAAGTGGTACGTTGATGAAGGTATGCACGTTAAACCAGGCGATCCAATTGTCGATATCAGTGACAATGATCCTGAACTACTATCTCGCCTTTTATTAGAAAAAAAGGCTGTTTTACTGCGAATAAAAGCAGCCAAACAAGCAATTATTGCAGGCAAAGCCAATGTGGATAGGCAGAAGAAGTTATACGACCAAGGAATCAATTCAAAAAGGCAATATGAACTCGCACAAATTGAATATGCAAAATACCAAAATGAGCTAGCACAGGCTAACATTGATAAAGTAAATATTGATGTCCGTATTGCTCGGCAACAAACTCAAATCATCAAAGCCCACGTGGCTGGAACAATATTTAGGCGTTTGACAGGCCAGGAAAGTGTGGTTGTCAGTGCGGGTGACGAATTAGCCCAAATTATCCCTGATACGGAATCACGCGCTGTTGAGCTTTGGATAGATGGAAATGACATCCCTTTTGTTCGACTCCAACAAAAAGCACGTCTTCAATTTGAAGGATGGCCGGCTATTCAATTTCGAGGATGGCCTGAAATAGCGGTTGGAACGTTTGGCGGGATTGTCTCATTTATCGATCCAACTGATAATGGTTTTGGTTCTTTTCGGGTCGTTATCGTGCCTGATGAACCATGGCCAAGCCCACGTTTCCTTAGACAAGGAGTGCAAGTACATGGTTGGGTTCAATTAGGCCAAGTTCCTCTATGGTATGAAATTTGGCGACAATTTAATGGCTTTCCACCTGAAAGTGATCGTGAGAATAATGCATTATGATTGTATTGTCATCATACCAAAAAATTTTAGCTTGTTTACTTCTGTTAATTATATTTCCTCTCGATTGTATTTCGAAATCTAATAGCACGTTAGTCGTTGATCAGGTGATAAACAGCATCAATCGTTGCTATCCGCAAGTATTAATCGCTCGTCTTGAGATAACTAAATCTGAAGGCGAATTTGTGAAGGCTTTGGGTAAGTTTGATCCTAACTTTGATATCAATACTCAGTCTCAACCGGTTGGAGGGTATATTAATAATTATGCAGATGCGCTATTTAATGTACCAACTTTTTACAATGGTGTTCAGTTGTTTGCAGGATATCGAATTGGCAGAGGAGATTGGCCAATTTATTACCAAAACTATCTGACTAACTCGGGTGGTGAATATCGTGCTGGAATTTCCATGCCTTTGCTACGCAATAGAGAAATTGATAAAGATCGAACCAATGTCTTAACCAAAGAACAATCCATACAAATGAAACAACATGATGCCGCTTCAATAAAAATTCAAATTTATCAAGATGGCATAAAAGCTTATTGGCAATGGGTTGAAGCCGGCTTACAATTAAGAACGTTAAATCATTTGTTGAAATTAGCGAAAAAAAGACAAAATGCTATTGTTCAGCAAGCGCAACAAGGGGCATTACCTAAATTAGCGATAGCAGAAAATTTACAGATTATTTTAAAACGGGAACAGCTAGTCAATCAGGGAAAACTGGTCTTCACTCAGGCAGGAATTAATCTTTCCCTTTTTTACCGAGACAACAAGGGCCATCCGTTGAGGGCAGAAGAGACTCAACTCCCAGAGGCATTTCCCACGCCAACCATTCGTCCAAGTCAAATACTATCTCAATTAAAACATCACCCTGCTTTATGTAAGCTACATAATTATTCAAACATAGTTAAATTAAAACAAAAATTAGCAAAAAATGAGCTTCTTCCCTACTTAGATGCAACCGCCTATACATTTAAGCAAAATGGTACTGGAGGCTACCCCTTATTGCTTCCTCAAGGGGCCATGATAGGAGTAAACTTAAAATTTCCTATCTTTCAACGTGAAGCAAGAGGTAAGTTAATTAGCACTACCAGCGAATTACACCAGGTTCGTGCTCAAAAAAAATTGACCTATGAACAATTGCGCAATCAAATCAATAACCTTCTAGTGGCTATAAAAATCTATAAGCAACAAGTGGTCTTACTGAAAAGAGAACTCATGTTAGCAAGACAAGTTGAAAATGGTGAAACTAAAAAGTTTTACGCCGGGGATAGCACCTTATTTCTTGTAAATCAACGCGAACAAACCTCAGCCCAAGTCAAGTTAAATTGGATAAATGCTAGAGTAAATCTTAGCGAAAGTATCGACTTGGCAAGATTTTTTCTTCCTAAAGCTGAAAAATAAATGCTAGTTTTAGGAATCGGATTGGTATTAATTTTTGCCTCCGACAGAACCCTAAAGTTGTATTCGTGTCTATATTAAATCAATTCTTATACCAAATTACACCATTCAAATAGGCAGCAAACACCAACCAGACAAAATAGGGAATTAATAACAAAGCAACCTCTTTTTTCTTTGCAACACTTAAATAAATACATGCTAAAACCAGACAAGTTAATATGACAATCCATAGGAAGCTAAACCCAAGATAATGCCAGCGAAAAAATATGAAAGTCCAAAACCAATTCATAATCATTTGCACTATAAATAAAAATAATACCGGTTTTAGCTTTTCGTTATAACGCTCCTTCCACAACAAAAAGCCAACAACTGCGAGTATTGCATAAAGCAAAGACCAAGCTATTGGAAAAACAATGGCTGGTGGTGTCAATGCTGATTTGTTTAAGTTTTCATACCAAGGTGACATAGTTTGTTTAGTCATTAGACCTAATATAAAACCAATTCCTTCAAATACAACAACCCAGATGGTAATTTTTAATATGCTTAATAATTTCAATGAGATGCCTGCCTTTATATTTTAGTGTTTTAAAGATTGCCTATAAATGCCTGAGATAATATATTTTCCTATATTTTAAAAAAGCCCCCAACAATCGATGTGATTGAACAAATGGTCATACCCCAAAGAATATCGACTATTGTTACTGTCCAAGACCAGTCTCTAATGACCGCCATATTGGTTAAATCATAGGTACCATATGTAATCAGCCCATAAAGCAATCCATAAGCGAATGCAGCCTTTAGACTATCACCAGCAAGTGGGTGAACAAAACATAGAATTCCGCCAATCAAGACGATATAGACTAGTAATGCCGCAATCCAATTAGCTTGAATATTTCCATTTTTTACATGAATAAGCTCTCCCATATGCTTTATATAGAATGCTTTTGCAAGATATCCAAGCCAAATGGCATCAAGAATTAAAAACGTGATTGTGGTCGCCAATACTAATTTGAATAGAGACATAATTTTCCTCCTGAATAATGGATTAATCCTATCCTTGGTAACCAAGATATTGTATTTATAGCTTATTTACAACGTCGAAAATAGATGTTTGATCGGAACCAATCGGCAAAATGCTCCTACAAAGTGTAGTTCCCCCTTAAATACAAATAAGCCTATTACATTTAAACAGTTAACACCTTTGCTTATCGAATTAATGAGAAAAAATTACTCAACCACATCGACGCCATTCCAAAATGCGACATAATCTTTGATGTGCGCCGCGGCGGAACTTGGTTCAGGGTAGTACCAGGCTGAATTAGGATTGACTTTGCCCTTGACGTTCAGATCATAGTAGTGTGCCACGCCTTTCCAAGGGCATCGTGAAGTATGGGGACTATCGCTAAGATAATTGCGTTCTACGGAATCTGGGGGAAAGTAATAATTCCCCTCAACTTGCTCACATTGATCACTTTCTGCAATGACGGTATTGTTCCATATAGCTTTTGTCATGACAATGCTCCAGTTCTGTTCAAACATAATTACAAACGCACTCTACAGCCAATTAAATTCAAACTTTACTCAGTATAGTATAGCGGACTTGAAGAACAAAGCGTATTTTTTTGAGTCCCGTCAACGCCGGACTGAAAACCGTCTAAAAATACCTTCGCCGTCGCTGCAAGTAATACCAAGCAGTCTAGTTCATTTCTTTTAATATACTCACAAAGATAATAGGATGTGACGCTAATTTAAAGAGATTGTCATGGGTATAGTTTTTTTAAAAAGTCTTTAGCCTGGGCCACCAGTTCCGCCTTCATACCCTGCGGCATTTTTTTTAAATTTGCATAGGGGAATTTAAGTCTTGGATTAGGTGATAGCTTGCTTTCGTTTTTAATTAGAAACCACCAGTATAGGGAATTAAATGGGCATGCGTTTTCACCCGTTTTCTTTTTAACATCATAGAAACAACCGCCGCAAAAATTTGACATTTTATTAATGTAATTACCGCTAGCCGCATAAGGTTTTGAAGCCATCAGGCCTTGATCGGCATAACAGGCCATGCCCAATGTATTCGGAAGCTCAACCCACTCAAATGCGTCAAGATAAACAGCAAGATACCAATCACAGACTTCACCAACGTTTAACCCAGCCAACAACGCAAAATTACCGGTAATCATCAGACGTTGGATGTGGTGAGAGTAAGAAAAATCAATGGTTTGCTGAATAACGCTTTTCATACAGGCCATATCCGTTTGTGCATTCCAATAAAAATCAGGCAAAGGTTTATTGGCACTCAGTTCATTGCTGTTTTTATAATTCGGCATTTTAAGCCAATAAATACCCCGCACATATTCACGCCACCCTAATATTTGACGGACAAATCCTTCGACAGATTCTATCGAAATTTCACTTTTAGTCTCATATGCCTCAATAGCCCGAGTCACGACTTCTTTGGGTAATAGCAGACCAACGTTGATATAGGCGGATAGCATGCTATGAAACAAACGATGATCACTCGATAACATCGCATCCTGAAATTCTCCGAAAAAAGGAAGACAATTATCTATAAAAAAATTGAGCTGCTTTAATGCCTGATTACGGGTAACTGCCCAATGAAATGTTGTGGTTTTCCCAATATTATCGGGAAACAGTTGATTCACCATGTCGATAACTTTTAATGTAAGAGGAGAATTCGCATTTGTCATAGCAGTTGGAAAAGGCGTTTTGAAATCATAGGCATTCCGGTTAAATTTATCATAATTCCACCGCCCACCATGGGGTTTGTCCCCATCCATTAAAAGACCGGTACGCTTTCGCATTTCCCGATAGAAGTATTCCATGCGTAATGAGGAATGATTTTTTGCATACTTCTTAAATTCATCGATGGAGCAAAAAAATCGACAGTCTTCTCGAATATCAATCGGCAAATATTGGGTCCAATTATTTTTTATATCCTGTAATACACGATATTCTGAAGGTTCGGTTACAATCACTTTTTTAAAGTTTTTTTTCTGTATAAAAGCATTTAGCGTCTTTGCAAAATTTCCTCTACTGTCAGTACTGTCTAAACTAATATAGTTAACCCGATATCCCTTTTCTGCTAATTCCTCGGAAAAATGCCGCATGGCAGAAAAGATAAAGACAAGTTTATGTTTATGATGAGGTACGTATTGTCCTTCTGCCATCACTTCCATCATCAGAATCTGATCGGTATCTAGTCTAAAATCTTTCAGAGACGAGATCGCCATGGAAAGTTGATCCCCTAAAATAACGATTAAATTTCCATCACTCATTCGTGGTATCCCTCATCTGATTTTCCTCTAAAAACATGGTATGCATAGACGGTGTAACTTATTAATATAGGTAACATAATTGCCACCCCAATCAATATAAATTTTAGTGTCGTATCAGGCGCAGCTGCTTCCCAGAATGTGAGATGATAGGGAACTAAGTATGGGTAGATACTAATCGCAATCCCAGCATATGCGCAAAGAAAGATAAAAATACTATACAGAAATGGGCGCCATTCCTGGCCTTTGTTTAAACTGCTCCATGTCATATAGACCATGCCAATGGTAAGTAATGGGAGTGGTGACCATAAGAAAATATTGGGAACACTGTACCATCGATTAAATATTTCGTCATTGTGTAGTGGAGTCCAGATACTTATTATAACAAGAAAGATTGATACCATGATGAGTAGTCCCTTCGCAGCATGGGCCATTTTCCGTTGGAGCCGCTTGTCACTCTTAATGTTCATCCAAGTTGCTCCAAGAAGGGCATACCCACATACCAATGCAATCCCTGTAACCAAGCTAAAGGGCGTCAGCCAAATGATTTCTTGAGATAGTATTTGTCCATTTTCATGAGGGAAACCTTGAATAAAGCATCCAAGTACAATGCCTTGAAAAAAGGCAGCAGATATAGAACTCAATGAAAAAACCCAATTCCATAATGGTTTTGAGCGATGTGCCTTAAATCGAAACTCAAAACTCACACCTCTGAAAATTAATGCAATTAGCATTAGCATGATTGGCATATATAAAATGGGTAAAAGTGTCCCATATACTTGGGGGAAAGCCCCATATAGCATTGCTCCACCGAAAACTAACCAAGTCTCATTGCCATCCCATACTGGCGCAATCGCATTCATCATTCTATCTCGATCACGTTCATTACTTGTCAAAGGAAACAAAATGCCAATTCCTAAATCAAATCCATCAAGTATGACATACATGATAAGTATAAAACCTATCAGCGCAGCAAAAACAAAAGGTAACATCTTAATTTCCTCTTTTTTTGAGATCAGTCATATACTGGAATGAATGATGTTCAGTATCATGAAGCGTTAATTCTTTGGGCCCTTTACGAATCAACTTAAAAACATAATAAAGGAAAAATCCAAATACAATACCATAAGCTATAATCAGCAGGGCAAATGATATAACGACTTCTTCCAAAGCAATATCTGATACCGCCTGACTAGTTTTCATCAAGCCATAAACGACCCATGGTTGTCGTCCAAGTTCTGCAGTAAGCCATCCCATAATGGTGGCAATGAAGCCCATCGGCGCCATCAAAATCAACCATTTATGGAAATAAGGTGACGAATATAAATTTCCACGGTATCGCTTCCACAATGCTATGAGCACTGTGAATAGAAATAGAAAGCCAATACCCACCATTATCCGAAATGAAAAAAATACCATCGCTACCCTGGGTTGCTCATCCGGTGATACCGATTTTAAGCCTAATAGCTTGCCTTCCATGGAGTGTGTATTAATTATGCTAGCTAGCTTAGGAATACCAATTTCATAATAATTTTTTTGCTCTTTTTGATTAGGAAGCGCAAATAGCAACAAGGGAGCGCCATTTTGCGTTTCCCAATTGGCTTCAATGGCAGCGGTTTTCATCGGTTGATATTCGTAAACCTTTAAGCCAACAAGATCCCCAATAAAAATTTGTAATGGCACCAATGCTAGTAATGCCCACATGACAAAGGATAAACAGTATCTTGCAATGATTTTATGCCTACCCGCCATAAGGTAATAGGCGCTAACGGCTGCTATTACAAATCCACATGTAACATAAGATGCAAGCACCATATGGATTAATCTGGGAATAAAAGAAGGATTAAAGACCACATCCCACCAGCTTAATACTAAATATTTTCCACTTAGAATTTCATAACCAGCAGGGGTTTGCATCCAGGAATTTGCAGACATTATCCAAAAGGCGGATATGGTTGTACCCAAAGCGACCATGAGTGTTGCTATAAAATGGAGCCATTTTGGCACCTTATTCCATCCAAAAAGCATAATTCCAAGAAAACCAGCTTCCAAAAAAAAGGCGGTGAGCGTTTCATAGGCAAATAATGCGCCAAGAACATCGCCAAAAAGCGTAATGAATGGTCCGAAGTTTGTTCCTATCTGATAAGCCAAAACGATCCCAGAAACAACACCCATACCAAATGTGAGTGCAAATATTTTGGTCCAAAATTGGCAAATTGAACGATAATAGCGATTGCCAGTGATGAGCCAAGTAAGCTCCATGATTACAAGAAATATCGCTAGTCCCAGGTTGAGTGTTGGAAAGAGGATATGAAATCCGATACTAAAACCAAACTGAATTCTGGATAACAGTTCTACTAACATAGGTTACCTCAATATGGAATTCTCTCTTTGTTCCAAGCGTAAAACCCTCCACTCATAGCTGGATGTAAGTGATCGATAAAATCATAGAGGTAGGCCGATGCTTGTTGAGGGGTAAAAATCGATTTGATATTTGCCTGAAATGGTTTGCTAAGTTTAGTGTCCACTGTGCCTGGATGATAGGCTGCAATAACGGCATTTCTAAACTTGTGTTTCCACTCGATTGCTGCTGTTTTGAGGCCCATATTTAAGGCGGCTTTAGATACCCGATAGCTAATCCAACCTCCAAGATGGTTATCGGCTATGCTTCCAACTCGAGCTGATAATGCAACAAATTTAAATTGACTGGCAGCGGGAAGATATTGATTAAGATATTTTAAAATTAGCAGTGAACTAAAACAATTTATCTTAAGATTTTCAAATAGCCAATCAGGCTCCAATTGACTAATCGTTTTTTCAGGAAAATGATTATCATGATGTAAAATACCTAATGTATTGACTAAAGTATCAATTTTGTTGCTTGCAACAAATTCTGCGATTTGCTGAAAACTAGTTGAGTTGTCCAAATTAAGGTTTAGACTCTTCGGTATTTCTCCTATTGAGTAATTTCTCCCAAGGAGAAAGGTATTTTTACCAGACTCTTCACAAAAGTGGGCAAATGATTGACCAATGCCACCATCCCCTATTACGATTATTCGCTCCATAAATCAGCACTCTAAAACGTGGGTAATGGTTAATATGTAGCCTGATATTAAGTTTACATCCAGAAAAGTTATACAGAAGCATGTTTTTTTTTATTTTGTATAACTCATTTGTTGGTTAATACGAAATGCTATATTTTCAAATTTTCTAGGTAATAAACATCGCATCTCATTAGCGTGTGTATTGATTTCCCCCAAGGCAGGGTGAGAGAACAATAAATTAGGGATTGCGTTATGTAGGCAACGTGCTGCTAATTGTTGCAGTTTATAAGCATCACAACCAACTGGTACAATATGGAGAATATTTTCATGAGTCGTGCAACTAACCTGTAATTCTTCAAAAGAATCGATATGGCTGATTACACACACTGAGAAGTTGTATTGACTGCATAATAGAGCCAATAAATAAATATGTACATAAAACTCTGATATTTCCCGAGGCGCTTGATAGCCGACAATTTTAATCTGTATTGGACGCTCACTCACTATGCTCTGATAGAGGCTTGATTGCAATTGAAATCTTAGCTGATCATAAAAAAAGCATCGCTCTTGAGTAAAATAGATGCTTTTTGCCCAGAGAGAATCTTTCAACGATTTCAGGATATCTGGTAGCGTTTGGTCAGCGAAAATTTCAACATACTGCTTGGATAATATGAGTTGTAATTCTTTCTGAACTTTCAAAGCGTTGAATGACTTGATACCTTCGATTAAATTAGGAATAGTATAGTGATATAAATCTGATTGGATCTGTGCTAATTTGGTCAGCATTGAGGGAATTTCTTTAAGCGCATACCCGCGTGATTTAAAAAACTGAATAGCTTTAATGCGTTTAATATCATCTTTGGAGTAAAGCCTGTGACCACCCTCTGTTCTAGCTGGATTAATAATGCCATATCTTGACTCCCAAGCCCTTAAAGTAATGGGATTGACCCCCGTATGCATACATACTTCACGGATAGAATATACGTTCATATAATTCCTGTAATCATGATGTATAAATTATAGTATAAAATAATTATACATCGATAACAGAAATATCAGGAAACTCGAATGATTATCGGCTATTATCAACAACCAGCTTTAAATGGGGTTTCTTGTAGTGCGGCTCATTGCTTGAATGGCTATCGATGATATCAAAGCGATTGAATACTTCATTGGTTTTTGTATCCACTAATTCAACATCATCGCCTTGGGAATCCACCAAGGTCAAGGTTAGATACAATTCGCGATAGGTTTCAATGCCATAACGTTGTTTGAATAACTCAAAAACATGGGCCAGACTTTCAACAATTTCCCTTTCGTTATGCACACCTTTTAACATGATATCCATGGTTGTATCCCCCAGACGCATAACTTCCTGTTTATTCGTTATTTTTACGGCCATGTAAAAAATCAAACATCTATACTTTAACCATAGAAGGACTTTATCAATTATGCAAATTTGAGGGACATGAAAGGCAGGCTGTTGCGTAACAAATTGGTTGGATTAAGAACATTTGAGGAAACCCATGTCTCACAATGATTTTGCTTTCTTATATACAAGCTTATCCACAGATTATGTGGATAAAGAAAATAGTTGATCACAATGCCATTAAAAATAATCCTTTAAATTCCGTTAGTTAACGTATTCATGCCTTTTCCTTATCCAATCCGTTAACACAAATACCTTTAAGTTATCCACAGACATATCTCGCTATCATGGACGGGTTTGGCCATTCCCAGTAACATAATAATGGAAGGTAGTTAGTTGCTCGACGCCTACCGGGCCACGGGCATGCAATTTACCCGTCGAAATACCGATCTCAGCCCCCATACCAAATTCACCACCATCCGCAAATTGTGTCGATGCATTATGCATTACGATAGCAGAACGCATTTGATTCATAAATTTTGCAGCGGATTCGTTATCATTGGTGACAATACTTTCTGTATGCGACGAACCATACTGTCTAATATGAGCGACCGCTTCATCCAGGTTTTTCACAATTTTGATGGATAAAATGGCATCCAGGTATTCGGTTTCCCAATCGGATTGACTGGCCAACTTAACCCGAGAATCAATCTCTTTCGTTTTGTCACAACCTCGAATCTCACATCCTTTTTTGATTAACACATCGATTAGGTCAGGCAGAATAGTCGCTGCAACCGCTTCATCAATCAACAGCGTTTCCGTCGCACCACAAATACCCGTACGCCTCATTTTAGCATTGACAACAATATCGATGGCCATCGATTTATCGGCTGCTTGATGAATATAGGTATGACATAAGCCTTGCAAATGTTGGAATAGTGGGATTCGGCTCTCTGCAATAACACGTTTAACCAATGAGGCGCCCCCTCGGGGAATAATGACATCGATGTAATCGCTCATCTGTAATAGAACCCCCACAGCCTCTCGATCCTGGGTTGGAACATACTGGATGATATCAATTGTCATACCCACATTGCGTAGCCCTTGGTGTAAACTCGCAATAATCGCTTGATTGGAATGCGCACATTCTGAGCCCCCGCGTAAAATCACCGCGTTTCCTGCTTTGAAACAAAGGGCTGCAGCATCCGCTGTGACATTTGGCCTCGATTCATAAATAACACCAATCACACCTAATGGCATCGATACCCTTTTGATAATAAGGCCGCTAGGAACTTGCCATTCTGACAGTATTCGGTTTACAGGATCCGGCAAATCGGAAATCGCATGGATTGCGCTTACCATCGCATCAATCCGCTTAGGATCTAAGATCAATCGGTCGATGAATGCTTCGGGATATTGCTGTTTCTTTGCTTGTTCGACGTCCTGACGGTTAGCGTCAAGGATCATAGCCTGGTTGTTAGCAATCGCTTCTGCCATTGCGGTTAAAGCCTGATTTTTCTGTGTTGCGCTTGCTTGTGCTATCCAATCAGCCGCTATCTTTGCGCGTTGCCCAATGGATTCCATTTCTAATTTAAGATTCATTTTTTATCACCACCAAATTATCACAATGAACAACTTCTTGCATGCCACTATAGCCCAATACGTCATAGATAGTGAGTGAGGATCTCCCGCGAATGAGTTTAACTTCATCGAACGGATAGTTACTTAAGCCCCTTGCTAATTCTTGACCGTTTTCACTGACAATGCTGACCACATCACCCTTTTGGAAATGGCCTAAAACTTTGACTATGCCAACTGGCAGCAAACTTTTCCCCTTTAATAAAGCCTGTTTTGCCCCGTCATCAATGATTAATTGGCCTTTTGGTTTTAAATGATTTTTCAGCCATGCTTTTTTAGATTTCAAACTGCTTTCCAATGGTTTAAACCAAGTCCCCTTACCATGCTGTTTAAAATGGCGAATGGGGTATAGCGGTTTACCTTCGGTAATTAACATCTTAATCCCATAGCTCATGACTATTTGTGCGGCGGCTAATTTGGTTTTCATCCCGCCACTCCCATAGTCCGAAACCGAATCACCGGCAATAGCTAAAAGTTTTTCATCAATTGTGTTCACTTCTTCAATGCGTTTTGCCTTGGGGTTTTTGTGTGGATCGGTATCATAGAGTCCATCCACATCCGATAGCAAAATCAGCGTATCGGCTTCAATCATTTGAGAAACTCGTGCTGCTAAACGATCATTGTCACCATATTTTATTTCATCCGTCGCGACGGTATCGTTTTCATTGACAATCGGAATAATGCCTTCATCTAAAAGCGTGGTTAAGGTATTGCGCGCATTCAAAAAACGTCTTCTATTCTCACTATCATCCAAGGTGAGCAATACCTGTGCTGTTAGTAATCCGTGACTTGCAAGTTCCTTTTGGTATGTTTGAATTAGTTCAATTTGCCCAACTGCAGCCGCCGCTTGCTTATGCTCGAGGGTACACACTCTTCGTAAAAATTTTAACCGATAACAGCCAAGACCCACTGCACCAGACGTCACGACCACGACTTGGCAGCCATCGTGTCTTAAAGTAATAATTTCTTCCGCAAGACTTCGCATCCAATCGATGTTTAACGTGCCATCGGCTGAATTGATGAGTAAAGCAGAGCCCACTTTGATAACAACACGCTGATTATGGAATAACATAGTAAACCTTTATCTTGCTTAGGGAACTCCCCTAATTAATTCATAGCATAAAAACTGATTCATGCTGCATGTGATAATCTTGTAGCGAAATTCCCAATTTTTCTCATTTTATCGTATACTTAAGTAAAGAAAAGGGCGTTGGTTTTTAACAAAAAGCGCCATTTTTATAATAAATAATATCTATTTTTTCAATTAATCGAGATTTACAGTCGCTCTTAAGGATAGTTATGGACGAAATGGAATTTATTTGGCATCAAGGCGAATTTGTACCATGGCATCAAGCAAAAGTACATATTCTAACGCATTCCTTGCATTATGGCGGTGCTGTTTTTGAAGGGATCCGTGTTTATGAAACGGACAAAGGACCCGCTATATTTCGACTGGATGAGCACATCGACAGACTATTTTATTCAGCCAGACAACTGGCGATGTCATCTTCGTTATCAAACCAAAAGGTCAAAGATATCATCATTGAATTAGTGGATAGAAATCGAATGAAGAAAGGATATATCCGCCCTTTAATGTATTATGGGTATAACGTCATGGGCTTAAATCCCTTGAAAAACCCCGTTGAATTTTCAGTCGCCTGCTGGCCTTGGGGTGCTTACCTCCCCTTTGAGGCCATCGACATTACCATCAGCCCGTTTCGGCGAATTCACCCTAAAACAACGGTGCCTGATGCGAAAATTTGCGGAAATTATGTCAATAGCCAACTGGCTTCTCTCGCCTTAAGAGGAACAAAATACCATGAGGCACTGTTGTTAGATACAGAAGGATTTGTCGCTGAGGGCCCCGGTGAAAATATCTTTATTGTCAAAGATAATCAACTACTTACCCCCAAACTCGGCAACATTTTGCCCGGCATTACCCGTGATACGCTGATGATATTAGCGAAGGAGCAGGGCTATGCCATTAAAGAGTGCCAGTTAACTGTTGATGATTTATTGCAGGCCGATGAAGCATTTTTTACCGGAACTGCTGCAGAGGTCACCGCCATTCGCTCGATTGATGATACCCTCATTGGCGATGGCACCAAAGGCCCTGTGACATCCCAATTAGATGATCTCTATAAGAAATTAGTGCATGGGAATTATCCTAGTTTGGATCATTACTTGACTTATGTGAGGCAGTAAAGGGGGCTTTGACCGCATTATTTTGATTCTTGCATTACCTTGGTCCCCGCATTATGCTTCGCTCTGAGGAATCCTGATATATTTTTCTTATTGAACAAAAATATATCAGGATCACTCTGTGCTTCGCTTCATGCGGGCTACGGTTGCTCCTTTTTGTTTATGGAACAAGGGAATATCTGAATCATTCAGCGCTTCGCGCAATGGGCAGCCCTAAGCATTGGCATATCATTCATTCCATGCCTAAGGACTTCGTTTTGATCCATTTGGTGCTTTAGATTGTCCTTGATCATCCTCTGGTTTTGCTCTACTAGCAAACATTTTATTTCTATATTCGGTTTGTTTTTCTTGTGTATTAGATGTTTCGAACGTATTGGCGACAGACGCACTCTTACCAATCAACTCGCCAGCTTTTAAACTGGTGTCACCAAAACCCTTCGCAAGATCCGGCTCTTTATTATCACCATAAAAAGCAACAGCGACCTGAAGCGCTTCATAAACTTTAATAAAATCCATCATCATCTCAGGGTAAGCTGCCTGATTGTTTAACACGGCAGCATCAAGCCTATTAACGCGCGCCTTTAAATCGCCAGAAAAAGCACCGGTATTAAACGTTCTGCCATAGAAATTTGTGTACGTATCACCATGAGCGGTGAATTCATTAGCAAATTTAGTTACTTTGTTACTTATAACAGACCACTCATTGTTCTCTGCAAGATGCATCCAAAGCACACCATTTACTGTCATTGCAATTTCATTATCTTTTAAGCCCATTGCATTTCCTTAAAATTCAATAAAGCCGTATTAAATTATAGCTGCTTTTCTATTTTTTGCTCCTTTAAGCTTGAATATATCGTTCAAAATCGCCCATCCAGCGATGGGCAATTCGTTTGGCTAAAGCGGGATTACTTTCCATCAACTGATATGCCATCTGTTTCACTTTAGGGAGTAAGTAGCCGTCTCGCTGTAAGTCCACTAATTTAAATTGTCGATACCCTGTTTGACGGGCCCCTAAAAACTCGCCACCCCCTCGTAACTTTAAATCCGTTTCAGCAATTTCGAAACCATCACAGGTCGCTCGCATGGTCTTCAAACGTTCGTGGCCCACATCGGACAAAGGGGGTTGATATAACAACATACAATAAGACTCCGTCGCCCCCCGACCCACTCGGCCGCGTAATTGATGTAGCTGAGATAAGCCTAGTCGTTCAGCATTTTCTATAATCATAAGACTGGCATTAGGAACATCTACCCCAACTTCAATCACGGTGGTTGCCACTAAAAGCTGGATATCACCCGCTTTAAAGGCAGCCATCACCGCTTCTTTTTCTTCGACTTTCAAGCGGCCATGAACCAACCCCACTCGATGACTGGGCAGTAGCTGTTGTAAAGACTCAGCCGTATCACTTGCCGCTTGACATTGCAGCTTTTCCGATTCTTCAATTAAAGTGCATACCCAATAGGCCTGACGATTGTTGGCTAAGGCGTCATCAAGTCGCGCAACGATTTGATCCCGCTTATCCTGATTCAAAACAGACGTGGTTATTGGTGTTCGTCCAGGGGGCATCTCATCAATAATTGATAGATCAAGGTGGGCAAATTGCGTCATGGCTAAGGTTCTAGGAATTGGCGTGGCCGTCATTAATAATTGGTGAGGCATATAATCATTTTCTGCCCCTTTTTGTTGCAGTTTTAACCGCTGTGTTACCCCAAATCGATGCTGTTCGTCAATGATGACCAAGCCCAACCGCTGAAATACCACTTCTTCTTGAAACAACGCATGCGTACCGACAACTAATTGCCCTTCACCACTGGCAAGGGCAGCTAAAACAGGTCGTCGTTCACTGACTTTCATTTTCCCACTTAAACGTAAACAAGGGATACCCAAAGGCTCAAACCATTGCTGCATGTTTTTACTATGTTGTTCACTTAAGATATCCGTGGGTGCCATGATTGCCACTTGAAACCCTTGGCTAATTGCCTGCATGGCAGCGGCTGCTGCCACCACGGTTTTACCCGATCCCACATCGCCTTGAACTAAACGAAGCATCGGCACAGGCAAATTCATATCCAACTCAATATCTTCAATCACTCGCATTTGTGCTTTGGTTAATTGAAATGGCAATTGCGCTAATAAGCGAGACTTTGCATCTGCGTTTTCGGGAATTGGATGAGCTTGAATGGCTTGCATATGCTGACGAGCAAATCGCATGCTAACTTGTTGAGCAAGTAACTCGTCAAACGCTAGCCTTTGAAACGCAGGATGTGTGTTTTCTTCCATATCATGTAAGGCAATATCAGGCGGAGGATGGTGAAGCAGCATAATGGCTTCATCCATGGATGGAAATTGCAATTCTTGTAACTGCTTTTCGGTCATCCATTCTAGTTGCGACAAAAATGGCTTGGCTGTGGTTAATGCTGATTCAATTAATTGTCTTAATCGACGTTGGGCTAATCCTTGGGTTGTATGATAAATTGGCGTTAAATGCTCTTCAACGTGCAATGGATCCCCTTCTTTAAGCAGTTGATATTCGGGATGAATCATTTCTAACTGCCCACCGAAACGTCGAACTTCCCCAAACGCCACAATACGATAACACGTGTTCATTCCCTGAATCTGACTCTGATTAAAATGAAAAAAACGTAAGCGCATGGAGTCTGTCATGTCTTGGATATAACAGTTTAATATTCGCTTTCGTTTAATTGAAACATCCGTACTTATTACCTCCCCTGCAACCACCGCATAATCGTGTTCGATGCAATCTGCAATAGGCGTCACTCGCGTACGGTCTTGATATCGAAACGGCAAATGGAAAATCATATCTGCAATCGTTGCTATACCACATTGGCTTAATTTTTTGGCTAACGATGGCCCTACCCCAGGTAGCGTTTCGCAAGAATCATTTAATGTCATTGACAATCATCATCAGGTTAATTTGAGCTATGGCAAAACGAAAAATATATTTATGGATGATTCATTGGTTTTTTGCCGATGTCCTGTAATAATATACTGATACGAGTCAAAAATGCTATACCTGTGATCATTCGATAACGAGAGTTTTTACTTCTTTAATTAAGTTATGGCATGTAACGGTAACAAGATTTTCAAACAATTTGCGGTATAACGATAACAAATAAGAATTAAGAAGAAGGTCATGAACCGAACCATTAATTTTGCATCTGGGTTAATTATTCTCTGGATTACAGGCTACCTTTTGATTGCGGGAAGTAATCTGATTATCCCATTCATCATTGCTTTATTTGTCTGGAACCTTCTCAATACAGCAAATAACGCCATCCAGCGACTTCCCTGGATTGGCACTATCATCCCACAATGGTTAAGCATGATTATTTCACTGGGATTATTCGTAATTTTCGTTCAAATCCTCATTAACATCATTGCCAATAACGTCAATGAGGTCATTGCTGCCTCCTCACGCTATCAAGAAAACTTCATGAAAATCATTGCTCATGTTGATAATAGCTTTCAATTAGAATTAATCGATAAAGTAAAAACATTTGTGCAAAACTTAAGTTTCCAAAGAGTTCTCGTTAATATTGCCGGCATGTTTACCTCCATAACCAGTTCAGCCGTTCTCATCGCCTTGTATGTGGTATTTCTCTTCATTGAGCAGCATTTTTTCCAACGAAAAATTAAAGCCATCTTCGCGCAACCTAAGTCCCAACAGTTAGTGCATAATATTTTTGAGCATATTGCTCGAGATACCCAAACCTATATTGGCTTGAAGACATTTGTTAGTTTGGCAACAGCGTTTTTTAGTTATCTCATCATGAAAGGGGTTGGCCTTGATTTTGCTGAATTCTGGGCATTATTAATCTTCTTTTTAAATTTTATCCCCAACATTGGTGCCATTATTGCAACAGTATTTCCAGCCGCTTTAGCCTTGATTCAATTTAGTACCTGGTCACCTTTTATTATCCTTACCAGCGGTATCATTTTCTTACAATTTTTCATTGGAAATATCATTGAGCCTAAATTGATGGGACGATCGTTGAATTTAAGTCCCTTGGTGATTTTGCTAGCGTTAGGGGTATGGGGCAGTATCTGGGGGATATTAGGGATGTTTTTATCAGTTCCCATCACCGTTATTTTAATGATTATTTTTGCCCATTTTGAAAGCACAAAACCCATTGCTATCCTGCTCTCTCAAGATGGTTGCATCCAACGAGCCAACGAACAACTTGAATCCAAAAAGCAATGAAACCAAACCCTATCTTATGTTGCGTTTCCGTCATGAGTGACCTTCAGGAGGTTTGCTTTTACCATGCGTATCCGTGAATTTTCAGTTAAACGCCCTATACTTGCGGTTGCGATGAGCTTGTTATTGGTCTTATTTGGCATAATCGCTGTAAACTGGCTTCACCAGAGTGTCCCCACTGACATTGATCCCCCTATCATTGCCATTGAAACCGCCTATCCCGGTGCCGGTGCTCAAACCGTCGAAAATGACATAACCAAGGTAATTGAGAAAAAAATCAGCGGGGTAAAAGGCATTCGCTTTGTTGATTCCAAAAGCATCAATGGACTATCAACCCTCAAAATTGAATTTCGCCTATCCAGAGATATCGAAGAGGCTGCCAATGAGATAAGAGAAAAGGTTTCTGGCTTATTAGATGAGTTACCTGATGGGGCTGAGCCACCGGATGTTTTTAAAGTGAATTCAAATGATGATGTTATTATGTGGTTTAACCTGATTAGCCAGCAATGGAGCTCTTTGCAATTAATGGATTATGCTGACAAGTTTCTCGTTGACAGACTTGCCTCCATCGAGGGAGTTTCTCATGTCCGAATTGGGGGTGAAAGACGATATGCCATGCAAATTAAACTCGACAGTAAAGCAATGGATAGACAAAACGTTAGCCTCAAAGAAATTTACGATGCTTTAAAAAGAAATAATATTGAGCTTCCAGGCGAGCGAATTGAATCTTATCAATATGAATTTCCTGTTTGGCTCAATCACCAGTTTAACTCCATCAATGATTTTGCCAACCTAGTTATACGCAAAAAAGGCAATGGTCATGTCATTCATTTAAATGATGTCGCCACCGTGAATAAAGATGATGAATTGTTACGTAATGGGTTACATGGTCATCCTAAAGCCATGGTTGGCCTTGGCATCATCAAAAAAACAACAGCAAAAACACTCGATGTTAATCGCCATGTACACAAGGTCGTTGACTCCATCCAGTTGCCAGGGGGCATGACACTTATTACTAGTTACGATTCATCAGAACTTATCAACGAATCAACCTCTAAGTTATTGAGCGTGTTTTTCATAGCACTGTTATTATTTGGAGCCATCAGCATCAGGTATTCCAAGCACATTTCAACAAACGTGAAAAAGATGCTAAGGTAAGCATGCCGCCGTTTCGATTTTTCTGACAGGACTTACGAAAAACCCCAAAATCGAGGCAAAAAATGTTTTTAATGAGGGAATTTAGAACAACTCAATGACCGAATTAAAAACTTTTTTTAACGAAGAGATTGGGAGTTTTGCGTAAGTCCCGATTGAGATTTTGACCGCTTGAGAATACAATGGCTAATATACATACCAATGAGGTAAACCCGTGAGAAGAATGAGCATTAAGTATCTTCTACGACTAACAACCTTGATCCCAGTGCTCTTAGTGGCGATCATTTTTGCTGTGGTCTTTAATGGCCAATTTTACAAAGATCTAAAGCAACATGTCTCCCGCTTAGGGGAGGCTTATATTCGCCAGCTCCTACCGGCTGCCCAGCTTGCTATTTCAAGCCATGACTTTAAGACATTACAAGCATTGATCAATGCCTCCATTGTTAACCCGGAAATAAAAGCCCTTGCGTTTTATAACGCCAATGGTCACCTCATCGCTTATCGGGGCGGCAAACATTCCTTGCAAACCCCTTTTGAAACACCTGCCTTTACCGGCGTTAATGTGGCTCAAAAACAAATTAGTGCAACTGCCATTAACTTTGTGGCGCCAATTACTATGCCCAAATTTAGCTTTACTGAATCGATCTTTCCATCACCAGCCAGTGCCATCTACTATCAGGCGGATGATATTTTAGGTTGGTTATCGATTGATTTAGACACGCAAGGTATGCTGATAAAGCGTTATCAAATGATCATTGTGACGATTTTTATTATCTTGCTAGGTCTATTATTAAGCTTGTCCATTCATTACTTCTTATCCAAACGTATTTATTTACCAGTTAACCGTTTGCGCCGAAGCATGAAGCAGATTTTGAGTAATGAATTTGAAACAAAAATTATTGCAGATAGCCCCGGGGAATTTGGCATCATCGAACAAGGATGTAAGCACCTGCAGCAGCAATATATCAAGTCGGTCCGAGAAATGACGCAAAATATTGAGCAAGAAACGTCCGATCTACAACAAAGTCTCGAATTATTAGAAGAAAAAAATATCGAACTATCCCTCGAGAAAAAACGTTGGGAAGAAAAATGTCGCCAAAAATCGGAATTCATCGCCAACATGAGCCATGAAATCCGTACTCCCATGAATGGCGTCATTGGCTTTACTAACGTGCTATTAGAAACACGATTAGATGCCTTGCAACTGGATTATGTGAAAACCATTCGATCATCATCGCAAGATTTACTCAGCATTATCAATGACATCCTTGATTTCACAAAAATTGATGCAGGAAAACTATTGTTAGACTGTATCCCTGTTGATCTACGCGGTTGTATTGATGATGTTCTGACCTTGATATCCCCCAATGCCAATAAGAAAAGCATTGATTTGATTCCTTCAACTGAACAAAATGTTCCCATGAAAGTGCTGGGCGACCCCTTCAGAATCAAACAAATTCTCAGTAATTTAATTAGCAACGCGGTTAAATTTACTGAAAGTGGTTATGTGATTGTCCGCACTAAAGTCATTGGTGAAGATGATACCCACTACCATATCCAAATCTCCGTAGAAGATACAGGCATTGGCATATCCAAAGAAGATCAAACCAGGCTGTTTAATGCCTTCAATCAAGCAGACACCAGCATTACCAGACGATTTGGCGGCACCGGATTAGGTCTGGTCATATGCAAAAAACTTGCTGAAGCCATGCAAGGCAAAATTTCGATAACCAGCCGCCTTAACCATGGCTCTACCTTTGATGTTTCTATCAAATGTGAAAAATTTGCTGCTTATGAAATTGAAAAACAACAATCCCATCGATTTAGCAGTCTTAAAGCGATTTGTTTTGATGAAAACCCACTCTACTTAGAATCAATGATTAATGGATTGGGGTTATGGGGAATCGAATCAAAGCCGATTAAAGATATTAAAAATCTAGAAAAAATGCTTACACAAAGCAATCACTACCATCTCGCTTTAATCAATCTCGGCTTAGGCCAAGAAAGAACACTCGCAGCAATGATTAAAGCATCAGAGATTCCGGTGATATTGATCTCTAAGACCTTAATCCATAACCCTGAATCATTAGGTGCGAGAGCTTTCTTATTCAAACCAATTGGCATTCAAAAGTTGCATGATGTCATTGATGAGGTGATTTACAAACAACAACCCAAACCCATCGAAGATAACAAAAACCAATTACAAACATTACGTGACACATTACAAACCATTCAACCCAACATTCTTATCGCTGAGGATAACCCGGTTAATCGAATGCTACTCAATTCGTTATTACAAGATAAAGCGTCCATCGAACCGGTTAATGACGGTGGTCATGCGGTGAAGCTATGTCAAACCAAACGGTATGATATGATTCTGTTGGACTTACAAATGCCCAAGTTAAACGGGTTAGAAGCCGCCCAACAGATTCGGCAAACTTGCCTACTTAACCGTCAAACACCCATCATCATTATTAGCGCCAATACCAATGACATCGCTTCCGAAAACCTCCGCCAAATTGGCATTGCCGATTGCTTGCAAAAACCAGTGGATGAGGCACATCTTCTTCAGGCAGTCCTTGATAACTTAGAAAGTGAACCCCATGTAGTCATTGATTGGCAATTATGCCTACAAAAAGTCTCTGGTAACCAAAATCTCGCTGAAGATTTTCTTAAAAAATTTATTGAAGAATTAGCGTTGCAAGTAGACGAGTTTAGCGAACTCTATAAAAAACAGGATATTAAAGGAATCGGGCAATTAGCGCATAAGATTCATGGCGCTTGCTGTTTTTGCGGGGTGCCGAAGCTACAAAATTATATTGTTGAACTCGAAAATGCAGCTGCCAAAGCTAAAAAGCTTGAACAACTCACGACAATCTATGAAAAAGTGATACTATCTATGCATGAAGTCATTAGTGAGTTTCAAAAATTAAATCAATGTTAAATGGTCAACAAATCAAACTACATGGTATAATGTTATACAGTTTTTTTTCGATGGAGCATAAACACGATGACCGAGACATATAATGCCGAAGCAATTGAGGTTCTGAGTGGCCTCGAACCGGTAAAACGACGCCCCGGCATGTATACCGACACCACTCGGCCCAACCACTTAGCTCAAGAAGTCATCGATAACAGTGTTGATGAAGTGATAGCTGGTCATGCGCAACATATCGTTGTTGTCTTACATGATGATGGTTCCATTGAAGTTGAGGATGATGGACGTGGGATGCCGGTGGATATCCATCCAGAATTGGGCGTCAGCGGCGTTGAAGTCATTATGACGAAATTACATGCGGGTGGAAAGTTCTCCGGCAAAAACTATACCTTCTCAGGTGGTCTGCATGGCGTGGGTGTTTCTGTTGTGAATGCCCTTTCGCAACGACTGGAAGTGACCATACGGCGCAATGGTGTTGTCTATCAAATGGCGTTTGCCAATGGAGATAAGCTTCTTGAACTCAATGAGATAGGCACAACTGCTAAACGAGACACCGGCACAACCATACGTTTTTGGCCCGATCCCAGTTATTTTGATAGTCCCAAAATTGCCGTCAAAGCCTTGATTCATAATTTGCGTGCCAAAGCGGTTCTTTGTCCTGGGTTGTCAATGACATTCATTAATAAGGCAACAGAAGAAGAACATCATTGGTGTTATGAGTCAGGACTAACCGAGTATTTGCTGCAGTCTCTCGAGAGCGAGTTCATTCCAGCCGAACCACTTTCAGGTTCCTATACAAGCGACGATGCAACAGTTGATTGGGTTTGTTTGTGGTCAACCAATACCAATGCCAACGTGAATGAGAGTTATGTCAACTTAATTCCCACCATTCAAGGAGGAACGCATGTCAACGGACTACGAAGTGGTTTGCATGACGCGTTATCGTCATTTTGTGAATTGCATAGTCTATTGCCTCGAGGCGTCAAACTAACCGCTGATGATTTATGGGAACCCTGTCAGTACATCTTATCCGTCAAGATGAAAGAGCCCCAATTCGCAGGTCAAACGAAAGAGCGATTAAGTTCGCGACAAATCGCCTCGGTGGTTAACATCGCGGTGAAAGATGCCTTTGCTTTATGGCTTAATCAGCACCGAACACAAGCAGAAGAAATAGCGCAAATGGCCATTGAGCGCGCCCAAAAACGCCTTCGACAAGCCAAACAAGTTGCTCGTAAACGAGTAAGCCAAGGCCCTGCTCTCCCAGGCAAATTAGCCGATTGTATGCAGCAAGACTTATCCTCCACCGAGTTATTTTTAGTAGAAGGTGATTCTGCGGGAGGGTCTGCAAAACAAGCAAGAAATAAAGATTTTCAAGCCATCCTTCCCTTACGAGGAAAGATTCTTAATGCTTGGGAAGTTGATTCAGCCCACGTATTATCGTCACAGGAAATTCATGACATCGCCGTTGCCATTGGTGTTGATCCAGCTTCCGATAACATCGAAGGCTTACGTTATGGAAAAATTTGTATCTTGGCTGATGCCGATTCCGATGGTGCTCACATCGCCACCCTTATTTGTGCATTATTTATGAAACACTTCCGCATCTTGGTAGAACGGGGACACATTTATGTTGCCATGCCACCCTTATACCGAATTGATGCCGGTAAAGCAGTTCATTATGCGCTTGATGATACCGAAAAAGAAGCGATCCTTGACCAGCTGAAAAATGGTAAAGCCAAAATTAATGTCCAACGCTTTAAAGGGTTAGGTGAAATGAACCCCATGCAATTACGCGAAACAACCATGGATCCCGATACAAGAAGACTGGTACAACTCACCCTCGATGATTTTGATAGTTGTTCGCAAATCATGGATATGATGCTTGCCAAAAAGCGAGCGGGCGACCGCAAACAATGGTTAGAAGACAAAGGCGATCTGGCTGAAGTGATTTAGGTATTTATCTGATAAGGATTTACTCATTCGAACAATAGGGTGAGAGCCCGACCCTGAGGGATAGACACTTTTTTTTAAAACATAGTATTCGTATCATCTATTGGCATAATATTTAATCCGACGTCCCTCGGCTTGTCCGCGGGATCCAAGGATTTCGACCAATATGTTGTTATTTAGTGTAGACAAAAAGTTCTGGATACCGCGGACAAGCCGCGGTACGTCGGCGTTTGAGGATAAGCCTAAGTTTAAAAAAAAGTGTCTCTCCCTCAATGGACATCGTACCATCCATTAAATACTAAAGTTACTATTAAAATGTTGTTCAACACCTCAGTTCCTGGACCCTCCTCATAAAGCGGAGGGCGACGTTCTTGGGTTATTACTAGGATTTGATAACCAAAAAGATTTCATAAATAAATCCTGGTTTCTAGTGCGGAATAACAGATGTATATATATTTACCTTCGTTGGGTATTAACAAAACATCATTGTGTTGATATTTACTCCGCCACAATTACCCGACCCTAATAAATTACACCATTGTGGCAATAAAGTTCTGTTCTATAATATATCTATGACCACAATCAAGGACACTGATGAAATGGGTTATGTTTATTTTGATGCTAGTTTGCTTCAACAAACTAGCAACTGCGGAAAATGTGTTCCTGGCAACAACTGTTTCAAGCCAAGGAAACCAACATCAGTGTCAAATGATTAAATCTGAAAATTGTCGATATTTAAAATGTCGTTCCTCATCAACAAGAAGGTGTGAACAAGACTGTATCACGGAGGCAAAATCGAACTGTGCCTCCAATAGTCAAATCAGTGTTCGCGATTTTTGTCTAAACCAAAAACTAAGGCAGTGCGTAGAGGTAACCTGCTTCCATTCAAGACAAAGAAACTGTGCTACCAATTGTTTAAATTCAGCTTTGTCTGAATGTTAATGAACACATAAATTAAATACGATAGCAAAATATGCAATCCGTAAAAGCCAACAACTGTTTCCAATCTATTTACATTTTTTTTAGTTTGGGCCTTTTTAAATTGTAATCTGCTATTAATTTAGCCTTATATTGAGTTTGGTCGGCTAATCAGCTTAAGATAAGCACTTCTAATTCATTGGGGAGATGTTCTTGCTAAAGTAGATAGCAGTGTTAGAGTGTTTGCAAAGGAAAATTATATCCACGTTAAAACGTTAAGTAATGACCTCAAAGATCATGATGACATTCATCCTGAAAACACGATTACCTATTTACCCTCCCGTTCAAGTTCTTTGGTTGGAAAACTGTTGACGTTAAAAAAGAAAAACCCCGATGCGTATGAAAATTTCTTACAAGGGAAGTTAATTATAAACGAAGCCAGGGTGAAAACGCCCAGGAAACAAGTACAACCTATTGAAGCTGTTAAGAGTAAATTTTTCAATTTGTCTAAATCCGATCGACAAGCATTCTTGGAATGGCTCGAACATGAAAAAGAAAATCTTGATTAACATTTGCACTGGAGCACATGGATTTGTATTATTGGTAAAGTGCCACTTTCAAATTGATTCACTTAGCTCTTAACGAACGTCGCATTCTGTTTTATATTTGAGTACCCCGGTCTTCTGGACTGCTTCGCTTTGCTCACAGCGACGAGGAAGTCCGTTCGAGACGTTTTACAGGTCCTGTATAAAGGCTCGGAATGACAGCAAGTTTAGCTATATTCAAAAAGTGAAGACACTCGAGGACCAGAGCCCGACACTGAGGAAGAGACCAGCTCTTTGTATATATTGCAGTTTTTGGAGTAATCATTATGACTATTAGCTTAGAAGATTTTGAAAAAGTTGAACTTAGAACTGGTACAGTCATTAAAGCAGAGCGCTTTCCTAAAGCTCGCAATCCTTCTTATAAAATATGGGTAGACTTTGGTGAAGCAATTGGCACTTTACAAACATCAGCACAAGTGACTGCCCATTACACCCCTGAACAATTAGTCGGTAAACAGGTCGTTGGCTGTATCAACTTAGGTGAGCGTAACATTGCGGGCTTTATGTCACAGTTTTTACTCGTTGGATTTTCAGATGACCACGGTGACATTGTCTTATGCTCAGTAGATAAGCCTGTACAGAATGGAATGAAGTTGCATTAATTGTCATCAGAGCTTGTCAATTGCAATTAAGTATGCAGTGGTGCCGAATTAGACTTGCTATTTTCATTGAAAGAAATTCCATCTCAAACTTCTTAGCGAAATGATTTAGACGCTAAAAATACCGTTTACGACTTTATTCATACCTAGGTCCCTATTGCTTCTGCAATTGACATTGTTTCTAATGCCACATAGCGGTATACTTTTCCACTGATAAGAAAGCTTGTCGGGCCAAGGCCCAGCTAACCAATATACCACTATGAAAATTTCAAAAGAACAGTTACATCACCTTGCCCAACTGGCTGGGTTAGAAATTCAAGAAACGTTAGAAGACCACTTAACCGATGATCTGCAATCCATTATTGGATTTATGGATGCCTTAATTCAGGTTGATACCCAAGGGGTCGCCCCGCTTTGCCATCCCAGTGATATATCGCATCAACCGCTACGACCCGATAGAGCAAAAGACCAAAATTGGCAAGCGGAAATGGCCCAACAAGCCCCTGATTTTGAAAAAGGTTACTATTTGGTCCCTAAAGTAATTGAGTCGGAGTCATAAGCATGCATCACTTATCGATTAAGCAATTGCAAGACGGCTTGAAGGAAAAAAAATTTTCTGCAACGGAACTGACCCAACATTATTTGCAACGGATAAAAGACCATTCACACCTCAATGCACTGAACCAAGTATACGAACAACGGGCTTTGGCCGAGGCTAAACTCGCGGAAAAGCGCCTTCTTACCGATGAACACCCGCCCCTCACAGGGATCCCCTTAATCCACAAGGATATCTTTTGCAGCAAAGAAGGGCTCACGACCTGTAGTTCAAAAATGTTAGAGAATTATGGTTCCCCCTTTAATGCAACGGTCGTTGATAATCTGCAACAACAAGGCACCGTCCTTCTTGGCAAGGCCAACATGGATGAGTTTGCCATGGGATCCACCAATGAAAATAGCTATTTTGGTGCGGTAAAAAATCCCTGGCATCTCTCGCATTCACCCGGTGGATCGTCTGGTGGTTCTGCGGCGGCCGTTGCAGCACGACTAGCCCCTTTCGCTACCGGCACAGACACGGGTGGTTCGATACGCCAACCAGCGGCCTGGTGCGGAGTAACTGGAATAAAGCCAACCTATGGCCAAGTATCCCGATGGGGTATTGTTGCGTTTGCTTCAAGCTTTGATCAAGCGGGTCCTATTGCCCCTTCGGCAGAAGACTGTGCCTTAGTGCTTAACGCGATGGCTTCAGCCGACGATAAAGACTCAACCTGTTTAAGACACAATCGGACGGATTTTACTAGTCAACTGACTCAAAGCCTGGATGGCATCACCATTGGCTTACCGGATTGTTTTTTTGATGAAAAGACCAGTCCTGCAGTGACAAAGCAAATCGAAGCAGCCATTGATGAATTTAAAAAAGCTGGGGCTAAAATTAAGGCAATTCCCTTAACACTTCAGCCCCACTGGGTACCTTGCTACTATGTGTTAACCTCAGCAGAGGCCTCTTCCAATTTATCGCGATTTGATGGCGTTCGCTTTGGCCACCGAGCAAGTGATGTGAGCTCACTACAACAACTGATTACGCGCACGCGAAGTGAAGGCTTTGGCCTTGAAGTGAAACGACGCATTCTAACAGGAACTTATGTGCTATCTGCCGGTTATTTTGATGCCTATTTTAACCAAGCCCTGAAAGTCAGACGGCTAATCCGTGATGAATTGATTGATGCATTAAACAAAGTTGATGTGATTGCAGGCCCTACTAGCCCGACGCTTCCCTTCGAAATTGGTAAACGCGATGAGGATCCGGTGAAAAATTACTTAGCGGACCTTTTTACAGTGGCTGCCAACTTAGCTGGATTGCCTGCCATCTCGATTCCTGTCGGATTTTCTCAAGGGTTACCCATTGGCATGCAGTTGATGGGTCGACCACTGCAAGAAGCCACCTTGTTACAAGTTGCCCATCAATATCAGCTAAGAACCGATTGGCATCAGCAACAACCGGATAGTAAAGGAGCAGTCCTATGACATGGCAAACCGTCATTGGTTTAGAAGTACATGCGCAAATCAAAACCAATTCTAAACTATTCTCCGAAGCCAGCACAGCGTATGGCGCTCATGCTAACAGTCAAACGCATTTTATTGACGCCGGTCTACCTGGCACATTGCCTGTGCTCAACCAAGCCGTTGTTAAAAAAGCCATTCAATTTGGCCTTGCTATCAACGCGGAGATTGTTCAGGACTCCCAATTTGAACGTAAAAACTACTTTTATCCGGATCTCCCCAAAGGCTATCAGATAAGTCAATTTCAACGCCCTATTGTTAAAAACGGCCAACTACGTATTCAATTAAATGACGCACAAGAAAAGCTTGTTCTGATTAACCGAGCCCATATAGAAGAAGATGCAGGAAAATCCGTGCATGATGCGTTTTTTAACCAAACCGGCATCGATCTAAACCGTGCGGGCACACCCTTGCTCGAAATTGTGACCGAGCCGTGCCTGTATTCCGCAGAAGAAGCCATTGCTTATTTAAAAGCGTTGCACCAGCTCGTTCGATTTATTGATTTATGTGACGGCAACATGCAAGAAGGCTCCTTTCGTTGCGATGTGAATATATCCGTGAAAGACAGTGCTAGCGAGCAATTAGGTGTTCGTACTGAGTTAAAAAATTTAAATTCCTTTCGCTTTATCGAAAGAGCCATTCGTTTTGAAGAGAAACGCCACCGACAACTATTGGAATCGGGGGAGCCGATTATTCAAGAAACCAGGCTGTATAACCCGGATAAAGATGCCACCTATCCGATGCGAACTAAAGAAAGCGAAAATGATTATCGCTATTTTCCAGACCCCGATTTGCTGCCCATAGCGATTGATCAAACGTTATTATCCGACTGTGAAAAAACGATGCCTGAATTGCCTTGGGAGATTGAATCACAGCTCCTCCAATACCCAGAATTTGCGCAAGATGATATCGATTGTATTATGCAATCGGCAGCACACTGGCAATATTTCAGCGCGGTCAAAGCCTTAACAAAAGCGTCCCCCAAAACCATTGTCAATTGGTTAAAAGGCCCCTATGCAACCCTCATCAACGAAACACAATCCTCATTTGAACAACCCTTAGTCGCAGCCGAAACACTGGCAGACTTGTTAGAAAAATTAGATACAAAAGCCATTAACCACGGCCAAGCTAAGAATATTTTTCAACAGATGGCCGCCAATCAATCCCTCAACCTCCAGGATTTAATCGCGGAGTTACAAAGTGAGCAAGTCGATGAATCGGAGCTATCCAAGTTAATTGAAAACGTCATCGCCAACCACCCCGAGCAAGTGGCTCAATACAAATCCGGAAAAGACAAATTGCTCGGATTTTTCGTTGGCCAGGTTATGAAGGAAACCAAAGGCAAAGCAAACCCGCAGCAGTTGAATGATTTGGTTAAGAGTGCCTTGGATAGTGTTCAAACAACTGTGTCACGGGGACCATCACCATCGTTCTAGATTTGGTTGGCTATCAAATCAATTTAGCCAACTTAAAGAAATAAAATTTAAGAAGCTCTTCTAAGCTCGACAATATAATCAAGATTTTGCTTTCTTAACTGGTCCCTTATGAGAAGCTCAACTAAGGGCTCAACAGAATACTCAAGAGCATCAGCAACTTTTTTTGCGAATGGTATACCAACATCCTTTCTACCGTTTTCCACATCACTAAGGAACTGTTTAGATACTTCTAATTTCTTAGCTAACTCTACTTGCGTTAGCTCATCACTTAACCTTAATGAGCGAACAAGACCACCAAAGGTCATATTTTTCCATATACTTTTTGTTGCATCCAACGCATCTAATAATTCATTTGATTTAGTACTCATGGGGTGTAACCTCCATTACCTCAATAAATTCAATTGTTCCGTCGCTTCTAATAACATAAATAGCACGCCACTGCTTATTTAAACGAATGGATCTTTGACCTTTCCTATTCCCTATCAATGACTCATCATGCCAGCCAGGACGTTTTCTTGTCTCTTCAAGCCCTACTCTGCTAACAGCTTCTAACCACGCGCGAAATTTTTCTTGTAAATAATGCGGCGTTTTCTTTAAATCTTTTAAAGCACTTTTTGTTATTGTTACTTTATTAATCACTGCTAAATTTCTTTACCTAAAGTATTATTTATAGCATACACCTATATAGGTGTACCTGTCAAGTGTACACTAAAGTATTAAGAAAAGGTAGTTAACCGAAATTAAGCGCTATCTAATGTTTTAGTTATGTTATTTATCTTCAATTGTATTGAGTTAGTATTAGTTGAGATTTATAAACGTTTTACCTTTCTAACTCGCCAACACAATCGTTGCAGCCGAATCAAATTTGACGGCGAGCAAGATATCTTTGAGTGCCTCGTATTCCTTATCCGAATAAACATCCTGGTTAATCACTAGCTGACGCTTCACAACGATCTGATTGCCATCATCGCTGTAATTAACTTCGAATGAGCCGTATTGGTTTTTTACGGTTCTATCTTTGGGTAATGAGGTGAGATGGTAGCCTTTAGGCACTTGGATGTGGTAATACCAGGTAAATTTAGAGGCAACTAACACTCTGTCTGAATGGTTTTCGTCTTGCAACATCCCGTTGATATACTTAATGGCACTAAAATCAATGCCTCGGGGAATATTAAAATACAGCTTATCGGCCATCTCAACGGCTTGCGGGCTGTGCCAATCGAAATCAATTTGAAGGTTTTTTTCAATCACATCAGCTTTAGGTGATATGTGCCCTTGCCCTCCTTCATACCCTTCCGCTAACATTTGCTTAATGACGTCATCCAATTTATCTTGAGAACCTGAAATCAGTTTGCGAACCATTCCATCGGCAAACCCGGTAATATTAATACTGCCTGTTGCATTCAGAGAACCATCCTCGCCCAAATTAATATGCGTATCGATGACATATTGGTTATCTTTTACTTGATGTGCTGGTGTGATGCTGGTTTTTGGTTTCGTCCCTGCATGAACAACAAATTTCCCTGACAAAAAGATATCCAATGTTTCAAATGGGCTGGCATCTGACGTAGGATTCGCATAAATATCATAGTCTGGAAGATAAATAATGACATGATTAAATTGCGAAGGGTTGGTCATCGGATATTTCTTAAAACTGTTATTCCAGCCAATTAAAACCGGTTCTGATTTTATCCCTCTAGCAGCCAACAATGCTTGCATCAACGTGACATGATCCTTACAATCACCAAACCCATTTTGAAGCACTTCATCAGCATAATGTGGCACAAAGCCTGCCTGTGCATTCAAGGGTAAATAAACATATTTAATATTCTGGGCAACCCAATTGTAAATGGCTTTGGCCGCTTCTTTACCCTTCTTTTTACCCACAATTTGCGCTGCCAACTGGCGCACTTTAGGGGTGATCTTGGCTTTATCATGAGCTGTTTGATAATATAATTTTCCAATGGCCTCCCATCCCGGTAATGTGCTCGCGACAAATAATGGCGTTCTATCTTGCTTTGCTGTCGCCAACGGGTCATCGTGTTTTAAAGCGGGGATATGTTTAATATGGACTTCTACCAGCCGCCTGTTATGGTTGACAGATTGTTTAAAGGAAACATCACCGCGCTTTTGCCAATGCATTGTCATTTTCTGAGGCATGTCCAAATATATGACTTCTTCATCAATTTGCTCGGGCATATCAATATCCGACAAGATATTTAACCCAAGCGTCGACGGAATATTACTTTTGATATGCCAATTCGATTGAACAAGGTCATCGGTTTGTATTTTTGGAAATAATAAAATTTGTTCCAGTTGGCTGCTGATGCCTGGGGTTGATTGAGATGAAAACAGGTTCCGTGTATGGATTAATTTTTTATTAATAAATTCTTTGGATTTGTCAGCATGAGTGACAAATGCCTGATTAAGGCGAACGGATTCGATTTGCGGGTTAAATTGAACACTGTCTTGAAACGCAAATTTGATCATGGATGCATCGTGAATACGAATTATCTTTTTTACATCGAGGGAATAGGTTAAATCACGATTAATGGTGTAGTGTTTTTCGATTAATTGATAGTGGTGAGAGGCATCATTGTTGTTCTTGGCAAAGGCAAAATTAAACCAATAAATCAAGGAGATAAAAACAACTATTTTTTTCATAACAAAACCATGTTGGACATATTTTAACGACATAATACACCAATGCGCCCTTCTGTTCAATTTTAAGCTACGCCAGATCTTAATTTATCAGTAGAGTTATTAGTTTTTACGTAATCGTTTGCGTTACCGTCCGCGTTACCGAAACGCTATTTGCCTAGCGATTAAAATATGGATTAAAAATCAAAATAATTAATGATCGTTCATGCTAAGCATAATAAAAGCACTTCATCCATGCACGAAGGATTATGATAGTGTATTCATAGTGTCTTATTACTGGAACCAATATATTCCGGTAACGCAGACGGTAACGCGAACGCTCAGGTAAATTTATTGGTTATTTTATGCATAGATCTAGTTTAACCCTTAACATTGTCACCGATTTTTAATAAAATAAAATACTTTTATCTTAGGTAATCGACATGATTGAATGCGCATTAACGTCAGTGGGGCCCATTGATGGACGATATTCGTCCAAAACCTATATACTGCATCGCTATTTTAGCGAGTTTGCCCTCATTCATTATCGATTACAAGTTGAAGTCAAGTGGCTATTAGCCTTGAGTCATAATGATCAGATTCATGACATTCCCCCGATTTCAAAACAAGGTCAGGACTATTTAACGAAATTAGTTGAGCAATTTGACACTGCCGCCGCCGAAAAAGTGAAAAACCACGAAAAAAGAACAAACCACGATGTCAAAGCGGTTGAATATTATTTGAGAGATTGTATTGAAAATCACGAAGAGTTGAAATCCTATATCCCATTTATTCATTTTGCTTGTACATCTGAAGACATTAATAACGTGGCTTACGCCCTCATGCTCAAAGATGCCCTGCAACATGTGATTGAACCTTCGTTGGCAGAGATAATGGGTGGGATTATGCTCTTGGGCAAACAGTATGGCGCAATCCCCATGTTAAGCCGCACGCACGGCCAACCAGCCACCCCTACCACCATCGGCAAAGAATTGCTCAATTTTGTGGCTCGAATGAAACGCCCCCAACAACAATTATTAGAAGTGCTTATTCCGGCTAAGTTCAATGGAGCCGTTGGCAATTACAATGCCCACATGATTGCTTATCCTGACATAAACTGGCGAGCACATTGTCAGGCATTTATTAAATCCTTAGGCTTATCCTTTAATGCTTATACCACCCAAATAGAACCGCACGATGGCATTGCAGAAGTGTCTTTTATCATGACACGCATTAACAATATCCTGTTAGATTATGCAAAAGACATGTGGCAATACATTAGCCTAAACTATTTTAAACAAAAGGCAATCGCCAATGAAGTGGGATCTTCAACCATGCCTCACAAAATCAACCCCATTGATTTTGAAAATGCAGAAGGCAACTTAGGCCTTGCCAATGCGCTATTCACCCATTTCGCTAACAAATTAACCCAGTCCCGTGGTCAACGAGACTTATCCGATTCGACCGTTCTTCGCAATTTAGGCGTTGCCTTTGCCTATTCCCTTATCGCTTTTCAGGCATTGGCAAAAGGCAACGATAAATTGGAAATCAATGAAGCCATGCTTCAAAAAGATCTTGACGATAATTGGCAAGTCCTTGCCGAAGCGGTACAAACAGTGATGCGTCGCTACCGTGTGGCCGATGCCTATGAGAAGCTCAAACACTTAACCCGTGGACAGGGCATCACCGCGGAACGCCTTGCTGCTTTTATCGATGAACAGCCCATTCCAGAAGAAGCCAAAGAACGTTTACGGCAACTAACCCCTAGCAGCTACATCGGTCTGGCAGCGGTATTAGCAAAGGCATTTAGTTAATGGCAAAAGCTCAGCATTCCCAGCAGGGTAAATGCCTCGAATTTGACGTTTTAGTGATTGGTAGTGGTATAGCGGGTATGCATTTTTGCCATCAGCTACTAGCCTTACAACCCAACCTGTCTATTGCCATTGTCAGCAAAGGAGCTCTGACCGAAGGAAGCAGCCGTTGGGCACAAGGAGGGATTGCTGCTGTCAATAGTAAAGACGATTCCCTTGAAAGCCATATCGAAGACACCCTACAAGCGGGGGATGGATTATGTTATCAACCCGCGGTCGAATTTATCATCCGCCAAGCACCTGATGCTATCGGTGCACTTGAAAACTATGGCATAGACTTCCATCACGAACCATCAGGCGAATACACTTTAGCAAAGGAAGGCGGCCATAGTCACCGACGAATTTTTAATTGCGGTGATAAAACAGGCCTTACCATCATCGATGCCCTAGAGCAGGCTACCCGACAACAACATCAAATCACTCTCTATGAAGATCATATTGCCGTCAACCTAATTAGCCACTATCATCCACATCGAACGGATATACAAGGTGAAATTTGTGGCGCCTATGTTTTAGATACGTCGACCGGTTATATTCATACATTTGCTGCAAAATGTACGATACTAGCAACAGGTGGCGCTGGCAAAACCTATCGGTACACTTCTAACCCCATGGTTGCTACCGGTGATGGGGTCGCTATGGCATATCGTGCCGGCGCTCGAGTTGGCAATATGGAATTCTATCAATTCCACCCAACGTTACTTCACCATCCCCAAATCAATAATTTCTTAATTTCGGAGGCCGTTCGTGGGGAAGGCGCCAAGCTAATTTGTCCTGAAACAAACAAACGATTTATGAGCAGCTATGCACCAGAAGCGATGGAGCTTGCCACTCGTGATGTTGTTTCAAGAGCCATTTTCAATGAAATTGAGGCCAACCAGCATGGCTTTGTCTATTTAGATATTACTCACCATAATAAATCCTTTTTACAAACACGCTTTCCTCAGATTTATCAAACTCTCAACGAGATTGGCATTGATATGTCAAAAGACCCCATTCCAGTTGTCCCCGCAGCTCACTATCAATGTGGCGGTATTTTAACGGATATCGATGGAAGAACCGATTTAAAACGCTTGTTTGCCATTGGTGAAACAGCCTTTACCGGGTTGCACGGCGCGAATCGATTAGCAAGCAACTCCCTACTTGAAGGGGCAATTATGGCCCGAAATGCGGCATTTGCCTGCTTCAAAGATATCACATCTCCCTTAAAGGGAGTCGATAATATCCCAGCCTGGAATTCGCCTTCAACTGTTAATACCAGACGCGCTAGCCAAATTAATGCTCATTGGCGAGGTCTCCGAGGCGAAATGACCTCTTATGCAGGTATTGTCAGGACTGAAGCGGGATTAAGCGATATACTACAATTAATTATGAAACGAAAAAAAATCATTGAGGAGTATTACTGGAATCATTGCATCACCCGAGATTTCATCGAACTAAGGAACATTGTTCTCAATGCAGAATTGATTGTTCGTTCGGCGTTATATCGTCGTGAATCTCGGGGAGGGCATTACCGAGAGGATTACCCAAATCAACTTGCCACAGCCCGAGAAAGTATCTTGCGTAGGCAAGCACCCCATGATTCTTATATTGAGTAAGCGCTAGTTTATAATTGAGGTTCCAAGATGTTTGAACAGCATACAGATTATCAACCACCCAAAACAGTCATGCCATTGCATCCACAGATGACTATTTGTCAAGCAGACTACCCGCTGGATTGGTACCAACAAGATTTTATCCCTTATGCAGAGGAATATTTAGCATTACCCGACAGGAAATTAACCACTGTCATTGACTGGATGAGACCTTATATTACGAAAGCACAAAAGCACTTCGGGGACAAACTTCTGCTATTGGCTCATTATTATATGGGGGGCGACATTGTTCGTTTAGTTGAACAATTTGGCGGTAAAGTTGGAGATTCCTACCAGCTTGCGCTGATGGCAGCGAACCATCCTGAAAAAGAAGTGATCGTCGAATCAGCTGTCCATTTTATGGCAGAATCCATATCGGTTCTCGCACACCCACACCAACAAGTATTCATAACCAACCCTAAATCCGGTTGCACCATGGAAATGATGGCAAAGGATTACATGGTCGAACCTGCATTAATCGATTTAAATGAACGCTATGGGCAAGCAAATATTTTACCCATTTGTTATATGAATACATCGGGCCGCGTTAAGGCATTAACCGGTGCTCAAGGGGGCGCCGTATGTACGAGTTCGAACGCTGTAAAAATAGCGCGTTGGGCTTTGAGACAAAAAAAGAAAATTCTATTCATCCCAGATAGGCATATGGGTGAAAATATTGCTTATGAGCTTGGGATACAACAGTTAGCCTACTGGCCTGGGGGTACGGCTGGAGCGCAATATTCACTGTCCAATCAAGATGCTAAAACGTTGGCTGAATTTGATAAAGCTGACATGATTGTCTTTTCCAGTGAATGTGCCGTTCATACTTATTACACCGTCGACATGTGCCGTTATTGGCAAGAGCATGGTTATACCGTTGTTGTCCATCCGGAATGTTCACATCCTGTGTACAAGCAAGCTAATTTTACTGGCTCCACAGCATTCATCTGGGATCATGTCGTCAATGATCGAAGTCATACAAAACGTTATGCCATTGCCACTGAAAACCATTTAGTTGCTAACATGAAACAATACTGCAAACCGTTAGGCATTGATGTGGTGAATGTTGCCGAGGCGCCTAAAAAAGCCGGCGAGCCTGGCCTTGGATGTGGGTGCGCCACCATGTCGCGTAATGATCCGCCGCATCTTGTTGCCCTGTTGGATTTATTGCGGCAAGGAAATGATCTCGCCTATAACCAAGTTAAAGCCGGAGACGTGGTCAATGAATTTACCGGGCAAAGGAATCGGTTGACGCAAACTAATCAACAATGGGTGATTGACAATGCTAAGCTAGCACTACAGAAGATGATTGAAATCACTGAAGATTAGGTGTGTTTAAGTAGGCATGATAATCGGTGTAATTTGACTTTCAAATTGATAATTTGTCGTATAATGCTTTTGATAAAAACAAACAATCGGAACGGATTCTTCTCGATCGCCAATAACCAATGTTTCGAAAGGTCTATTCATAAATCGGGTAACCAAATTAAGCGTCCAATTAGTTCTAGGACTGGGTATTGTTAACTGCCATCGCTTTTCATCGAGTGATTTGATGCGAAGAAATTGCGATACTTTTTCCCGCTCACCCACACTATTGCGCATGCCAACAATTGCCGCCTTCTTTGCTTTCGGCGAGTCGAGTTGAAGACTATATAAACCCGAACCATCTCGGCGATTACAGATTAAGGCAGTGAGTTTTTTGGGTGGTTTTTTATCTTCAATATAACGCAGCCATCCTCTGTTGGCTGAAACAAATAACTCTTGATTTCCGTTGAAAAAGAATAAGTGGCCGGTTAATTGATGAAATTGACTCATTTCGAAAGTTAACTCATCAGATACTCGTTGGCGTTCACCCATATCACCATCAGCAGGACGAATATCTACTTTAAAATCAAACCCCTTGTCCTCTTTTGCTTTTAACCCAAAAACCCAATTTTTGGTAATAGGGTTATATCGAAAAAAAGATCGACCCACCTTCCATGAATTATGTTTTGGCCTATTCTTGGGCGCCTTATCATTCACTTTGTGATAGCTGATAATCGGTTGCAATTGCTCAGACAAAACCACCACATCGACTTTTCTTTGATCATCATGCTGTTGATAGGCAAAATAATAATAATAAACGTTGCCATCTTCATCGTTAGCATTTCCAGTAAACGTCCATTGCTGCCAAGGGTTCATGGGATGCAAATGGTTATTATCAGCAAAAACCTGCGTTGCTGCTAGCAAAAGCCAAATTAGAAACAGATAATGTCGTTTCGCCATCATAGGATACCCTTATCGTGCATGCACTGTGCTAATGACTGCCAAAAATTGCCAGAAAGTTGTGCCGTGACAACCACAAAATAATCTTCCCCCGTTGCATAGGGATAACATTTCACAGCATCTTTTTCCGTCATCACTACCGGTTTGGCTAAACTCCGATAGAGTTGTTGATTGTATACTTGATGATCAGAAAATTGCGTCTCATGAATCATCAAGCCAAGCCCTCTTAGTTGTTGATAAAAGCGCTGTGGATTGCCAATTCCAGCCACAGCGGTGATAGGTTGAGGCAGCAATTGCCAACTATAAGGACGATGGGAAGGCAAATGATATAATCCCGTCATTTTTAAATGCATCGGATATGCACCAGGCCAATCGCCATTGTGACTGACTAATAAATGCGCCTTTTTTAGCCGATTAGGCGTATCACGTAGAGGCCCCGCTGGCAAACAAAATCCATTTCCTAGTCCCCTTTCACCATCAATGACAATGATCTCGATGGCTCGATCCATCGATTGGTGCTGAAGGCCATCATCACTAATTATCACATCGCATTGGTATTTTTGATAACAATGCATAACAGCAGCTGCTCGGTTCGGCGCAATCACAACCGGCGCCCCGGTTTTCTTAACTATCAGTAATGGCTCATCACCCACTTCCGAAGCAAGATCATTGCTTAATACATCTCTTGGATAAATTCGGCTTCTACTGCCATAACCTCGACTAACCACGCCCACGTTTAATCCTTGTTGCTGGCAAAATTGAACCATAGCAATCACCAAGGGTGTTTTACCAACACCACCAACGCTAATATTGCCGACGACAATCACAGGGCAAGGCGTTGGTCGACGCAGAATATAACGTCCGAACGCTTGTTTACCAATATTGACGAGTTGATAAAGCCAGGTGAGGGGCAGTAACGCATAAGTTACTAACCGTTTAGGACCATACCAAAGCGTCATTAACCACTTTTCAATCATGCTTTTTCTAGCTCATTACTCAACTCATTCACAGAGGTTGACAGTTTATCTTGGTTCAAAATCAATTTCTTATAATAGCCATTGAATTTAAGCAATTGCTCATGGGTGCCTTGTTCAACAATTTGGCCTTTGTGCATAACCACAATATTATCTGCCTGTTGTATCGTCGATAATCGATGTGCAATCACTATTGTAGTACGATTTTGCATAATTTTCTCAAGCGCTTTTTGGATATATTTTTCTGATTCACTATCCAGTGCTGAGGTTGCTTCATCCAAAATCAAGATGGGTGAGTCCTTTAAGATTGCTCGGGCAATGGCTAACCGTTGTCGCTGACCACCGGATAATAATAACCCATTTTCACCCACTAGCGTATCATATCCATTTGGTAATTCACTAATGAAATCATGGGCATAAGCCATCTTCGCAGCGGCAATGATTGCTGTACGACTCGCATCTGCATTTGCATATGCAATATTATTGGCTAACGTGTCATTAAACAAAGTCACATGTTGGCTTACTAAGGACAATTGTTGTCGTAGACTGCGTAACGATATGCGATTGATATCATGACCATCGATGCTAATTTTCCCCTCAGCAACCTGGTAGAATCGAGGGATTAAACTTGCCAGGGTTGTTTTACCGCTGCCTGAATGACCAACCAATGCGACTGTTTGCCCTGCTTTGATACTTAAATTAATATCATTCAACACCCTTGGACCATTTCGATAAGCATATGAAACGTTTTCAAAGCAAATATCGCCCTTAATAGCATGGGGAAAATAATCGCCCGATTGATTTTCAATGGGACTATCCAGCAATTCAAACACGGATTCAGCGCCTGCCAATCCACGTTGAATGACCGCACTAATCGAAGACAGCGTTTTTAAAGGTTTTATCAATTGCAGCATCGCTGCAATAACCGCTAAAAACGATCCTGCTGTAATGGTTATCACCGTCGATAATTGTATGGAGGCAGTGACAATTAATGCTATGCCAATGGCAATGATGATTTGAACGCCAGACGTGTTGATTGCTTTGCTCATAGCAACCTTCATATCCTGAATACGTGAATGTTCATTGGCTTGGTTAAACTTGTTGATTTCATAATCTTCCCCACCAAACACACGCACAACTTGGTAGCCTTCGATCGCCTCACTGGCAATTTCCGTCACATGACCCATGGTTTTTTGCAATCGGTGAGACACTCGGCGAATGCGTTTATTGGTGATATTGACAATGATGCCAACGAACGGGACCGTAATCACAAACATTAATGCCAATTGCCAACAGATGATGAACATCACTGCAAACAAACCAATCACTAAGCAACCATTTTGGACTAAATCGGTTAAAGCATCGGCACTGACTTTTGCCACTTGTTCAACATCATAGAGAATTTTGGATAACAACTGTCCTGATGTGGATTGATCATAATAGTCTGCGGGCAATCGAACCACTTGGGTGAAAACATGGTGTCGCAACGCTTTCACAACCGAACGTGCCACCCACGTCATGCAATAGCCGCCCAAAGCACTTAAAATGCCTCGCGACGTAATTCCGATTAATACAATCCAGGGGATATAATGGACAAAGGTCATATCCACATCGATAAACCCCTTGTCCATAAAAGGTTTCATTAGGTAAGTGAACCCGGCATCAATGCCAGCGTAGGCGATATTAGCAAAAATACCTAGCACTAAAACAGGCCAGAATGGTTTTATAAATGTAAATAATCGGCGATAGAGATAGGTTGTATTCCGGTGTTCTCGTTTGGTCATAACTGAGGTAGGTATTTGAATTAGCGAGTATTGTAGCGCTTCTTACCCATGAAGGGAAATTTTTTTCCAGGCAACGACCGTTTATACCTAAGCCCTTACTTTAACCCGTTTACAAGGGTCTTGATTAGACCAGGACCTTGATAGATTAATCCCGTATAGACTTGCAGTAAATTAGCGCCTGCCGCAAGCCGTTCATTGGCAATATCAACACTATCAATGCCGCCAACGCTAATTAAGCATTTTTGCGGACCAAGAGCCTTTCGCAAAACACTCAGGCAATGCTGGGATTTTTGCGCAAGAGGACGACCACTCAGCCCCCCTTGCATTGAAGAATTCAGCAGCGACTCCACCGATTGATGATCGGCTGTCGTATTGGTTGCTATCATGCCATCCATTTCAAAATCACACACCCATTTTGCCATCTGTTGCAATGATTCATCCGCCTCATCCGGGGATATTTTAATCAAAATAGGTATTCGCTTTTGTTGGCTTTCTGTCAAGGATTCGCGAAGATTTTGCAATTCTTTTAACAAATCTGGGAAAAAATCAGGACCTTGTAATTTGCGTAAATCAGGGGTATTTGGCGATGAGATATTGATAGTAATATAATCGGCATAAGGATAAACCTTGGTCATGGCGATTTTATAATCGTCACTTGCATTTTCGATAGGCGTCGCCTTATTTTTACCGATGTTAATACCTAAGACACCATCATATTGAGTTTGCTTAAGGCGTTTAATGAGTGCATCAACGCCTTCGTTATTAAATCCCATCCGGTTAATCAACGCGTTTGCTTTGGGGAGGCGAAACAAACGGGGTTTGTCGTTGCCAGGCTGGGATAGTGGTGTTACTGTCCCGATTTCGATAAATGCTGGATGCAATTTCGCCAACCCTTTTAAGTGCTGGCCATCTTTGTCTAGCCCAGCCGCAATCCCCACTGGGTGTCTGAAATTAAGCCCCATGACTTGAACAGGTTTGTCTGCAACATTAGGAAATAGCCATCCCGGTAAGTGATCCAGTTGATTTAACGTCCAATTATGAGCTGTCTCTGCTTCTAGCTGGAACAATACCGGGCGAATCAATTTATATAGCATTATTCAACCGAGCACTGATGAGCCCAAACTCTCAGCATGGCATTCCCATCCTTTTGGTAGGGGTAGGCCACGTCACGAACCTCTGTTCCGTAATTTTCTTGCTGGAGGTGTAATAATACAGGCCCCAACATGTCAGACGCTTTGCCATACCGATCGATCAAGGGAAAAACTCTGACATCTTTAGCAACGCGTGCTAATTCCTTTAGCAATTCGACATGGAAGTCAATATCTTGATCTTCTAAGCCAAATAAATAATGGGACACCAAAGCAAATTCAAATTGAAAATGATCGAATGGTAACTGAAGTTCTGTGGCCGGCACGTACCGATTTTCTTCAAGACCAAGCTCATAATCAGCCAAAAACTGATTCATCCCCTGCTTTCTCTGCCACACCAATCTTTCCAACCCCCCACAAGAATGAAAATCAAAGCGATTCTTTTCCTTTTCGATCTCACTTAGCATGTCAGCAAAGATAAGGCTAGATTTAGCAGTCAGCGTATCCTTATCAAGGACAAACAGTGGATCGCAACTGGTTACATTCGGCAAGGAGGTATTGACAGCGCTCGGACCGCAACCAAATTCTAGGATAGGTTTTTTCAGATCATCTTCTTTTAAATCGAACATAAGCTGATAATCTACTGGACGATGGCCCCATAAAACCAATTTTCGCATAAAAGTCCCCTTTACACTGTCTACAACAAGGTTCAAGATTCGCTTATACTTATATTATAAATAAACAGTAAAGCAAATAAGAAAACAATATAAATAATAATAAAACATTAATGCTACTGTTTAAAAATAAAATACCATGGTTCGGTAACGTTTTAAAATATTTTGCATAATAAAATTTAATCGTTGGGTGCTTACTGGATCGATTAATGGAATAAACATCGCCTGATCCTTGAAGTTTCCAATGCAAAAAATTCAATACCATCCATGATTTGTCTTTTGACTTAAGATAGAAAAAGAAATACCTTAATAGGCAACGAAACTGTGAGGAAAAAAACATGTATCATGGACTCAATCTAATCAACGATGAATCCTTGTCATTACTGCGTGAAACGGTTTATCAATTTGCAAAAAATGAGATAGCCCCCAGAGCAGCCGATATTGATCGAGACAATCAATTCCCCAACGAGTTATGGCCAAAATTGGGTGAACTTGGCCTGCTCGGCATTACCGTCAGTGAATCATATGGCGGTGCAGGCATGGGGTATCTTGCGCATTGCATTGTCATGGAAGAGATTTCCAGAGCCTCAGCATCTGTTGGATTAAGCTACGGTGCCCACTCCAATTTATGTGTTAATCAAATCTTTCTGAATGGTAATGATGGCCAAAAAGATAAATATTTGCCTAAATTAATCAGTGGTGAACATATTGGTGCGCTGGCAATGAGTGAATCGAATTCCGGTTCAGATGTGGTCAGTATGCAATTATCGGCGGAAGATAGAGGCGATCATTTTTGTTTAAATGGCACCAAAATGTGGATTACCAATGGTCCCGATGCCAATGTGTTGGTCGTATACGCTAAGACGGATAAATCCGCTGGAAGCCGCGGCATAACTGCCTTTATCATTGAAAAAGGATTTGCTGGCTTTAAAACAGCTCAAAAGTTGGATAAGCTTGGCATGCGTGGCTCAAATACGTGTGAACTCGTATTTGAAGATTGTCTTGTCCCTAAAGAAAATATCTTAGGCAAATTAAACGGTGGCGTCGCGGTGTTAATGTCTGGGCTAGACTATGAACGGACTGTTTTAGCAGCGGGCCCTGTTGGTATTATGCATGCCTGTTTGGATGTCGTTATTCCTTATGTGCACGAAAGAAAGCAATTCGGCCAAGCCATTGGGGAGTTTCAATTTATCCAAGGAAAAATTGCTGATATGTATACCGAGCTAAATGCCTCCCGTGCCTATTTACATGCTGTGGCCAGCGCCTGTGACCGCGGCCATGTGAATCGCAAAGATGCTGCCAGTGTCATTTTGTATACGGCAGAAAAAGCAACGCAAATGGCCTTGCAAGCCATTCAAATTCTAGGCGGGAATGGTTATATTAACGAATACCCAACGGGTCGGCTATTACGTGATGCAAAACTCTATGAAATTGGTGCTGGTACATCGGAAATACGACGAATGCTAATTGGCAGAGAAATTTTTCAACAAACTAAGTAACGACAGGATAAATATTATGGACAAAAATGATATTGTAATTGTTGCAGCTAAAAGAACCCCCATGGGGGGGATGCTTGGCACATTATCTCAACTGAGTGCACCCGATTTAGGCGCGATTGCCCATCAAGCAGCCATGGAAGAAATTAATATTTCCATTTCGGATATACAAGAAGTTATCTCAGGATGCGTATTACAAGCAGGAATTGGTCAAGCACCTGCGCGCCAAGCGGCATTGAAAGCGGGAATTCCAACAACAGTCGGCGCAACAACTATCAATAAAATGTGTGGCTCTGGCTTGAAGGCCGTCATGTTAGCCCATGATATGATCAAAGCCGGCTCAGCAAACATTGTTCTGGCTTCAGGCATGGAAAGCATGAGTAATGCTCCCTACCTACTCAAAAAAGGTCGAGCAGGCTATCGCCTTGGCCATGACAAAGTCTACGACCATATGTTTCTGGATGGCCTAGAAGATGCCTACAATCCAGGCCAATTGATGGGTGTTTTCGCTGAACAAACCGCCGAAAAATTTAATTTCACGCGGGAGATGCAAGATGAGTTTGCAAGTCGTTCGATGAAGCGCGCATTAGAAGCAACTGAAAAAGGGAAATTCAATGCCGAAATGACCCACGTCACTATCAAATCAAGCAAAGGGGAAACAAAGGTTGATAAGGATGAGGGGCCCGATGCGGCTAAATTAGAAAAAATAGGTCGATTAAAGCCCGCTTTTAAAGAAAATGGTACGGTAACAGCTGCAAACAGTAGCTCGATTTCTGATGGTGCTGCAAGCCTTATACTCATGCGCGCTATTGATGCAGAGAAACATGGCATTCAACCATTAGCGAGGATTGTGGCCCATAGCTCTCACGCCCAAGCCCCCGAATGGTTTACTACCGCCCCGATTGATGCAATTAACAAAGTTTTAAACCGCGCTGGCTGGCGTGCTAACGATGTTGATTTATATGAAATCAATGAAGCATTTGCCGTTGTAACTATGGCAGCAATGATGCAATTAGATTTATCAGCAGACTGCGTGAACATCCATGGCGGCGCATGCGCATTAGGTCATCCAATCGGGGCATCAGGTGCTCGAATTTTAGTGACTTTGTTACACGCTTTAAAACAAAACCAACTCAAAAAAGGAATCGCCTCGTTATGTATCGGCGGTGGCGAAGCGGTTGCCGTGGCCGTAGAGATGGTTTAACCAATCAAGTATTTGGCAGGCATGAAGTGATCGTAGTGATCGTAGCCGGGATGAAGTGAAACGAAATCCGGGATGTTCGAAGTCCAAAATCCCGGATTACGGCTGCGCCTGCATCCGGGCTACATGGACTAGAAAACTTCCAAAATACCTAGTTATCCTCGATGTTGCCAAGAAAGAGGTATCAATATAAAGCCACTTAAACCAACAATTAAGAATGCCTCATAAAACCAGATAGCTTGACTTGATAAATTTTTGGGTGGAATGAATCCTGTGCTGATGACAAGCAAGCAAATGATTAATCCGCATAGGGCGATGAATTTTGCAAAAAGATTGCCGGGTATGGTAAAACGGCCCGGCTGACATAAATGTTTTTGCCGGAGTTCAATGAAAGCAAAAAACATCATGACATACACCAGCAATGCCATCTGTGCGGTTAAATCGGATAACAGCCAATAGGAAACATTAATATCATCAAATAAGACATACACCGAACTTAATAGCGTTAATAACCCCGCTTGAACCATTAATAGATTAACCGGAGCACCAAAGCGATTCGTCTTAGCTAACAAATGAGGTAAACAACCATCCTCAGCAGCAACCATCAGCCCTCGAGTTGGTCCAATAATCCAAGCACTCACACTACTCAATGCCCCGATAATAATAAAACAAGCAACCACTTGCGTCATCCAGGGCAGATGGTAGCTATTAAAAAAGATAGCAAATGCCTCCATTAATCCCGATACCAAGCTTAGTTTGGCATTTGGCACAACCATTGCGATAGCAAGCGAACCCATCACTAGGGTCAAGATGATAATTATCGTCGACCACAATAACGCTTTGGGATAATCTTTTTGAGGGTTTTCGACATCGCCAGCATGAACCGCCGACATTTCCATGCCAACTAGACCAAATAAAATTCCCCCTAATAGGATTAGTTCATTGTTATCATTATCCATCAGATGGGGAAAAAAGTGCTGCCAATCCATTTGGATACTAACTGGATGCCCCTGTAATAACCAAATAATACCAAGACTGATAATTATCACCATCGGTAACAGCGTGCCTACAATGGCACCCAAGATACTCACAAACCCGGATATGCGCATGCCAAAGCAATTGAGTAGAGTAAATAGCCAAAATAATAGGTTCACCGTTAACAACATCCAACCTTTATTACTAACCAGCATTGGTGAGGTTAATGTGGCAAGGGTAACCACAACAAAAACCATGATGGTGGGGTACCAGACAACATTATAGATCCACTGCAACCATATGGTAATAAAGGCGGCACGCTGGCCAAATGCCTGCTTTACCCAAATATAAATGCCGCCTGTTTTCGGCATGGCCGTGGCTAATTCTGCTGAAACAAGGGCAACAGGGATAAAAAACAAGAAAGCCGCAATGAGATAATAGAAAACTAGAGAAAAACCGTAAGCAGCACTGATAGGTAACGTTCTTAGGCTATCGACGGCAATGATGTTTATCATTACCAAGGTAAAGACACTCAAAGGTTTATCACTTGAGCGAGTAATTTTCATCGATGATTTATCTCATTATGTTGAGGCAACGTGAATCAATTTAAGAGATGCAAGGTTAATTATGCTTATTAAATTAACACCTTAGGCTATAAAAGGCAAGGTAAATTTATTTTAAGCAAGGAACCTAATGGCAAGCTGATGATTCACTTATTCCCATGGCTGCTTGATAATCAGGGCGCTCAAGAACCTAGCCGCTCATTTCCCTGCTTTAAAAAGATAGCACTATAGAGATAGTCATAATCTTTGATTGTTGAATAAGGTGCTAGACTCCATGGGTGGTATATTTTACCCGGGATCACTTCATTAGCATCCATTATCGCTTTGCGCCGGTCTACCCAACCATCATGTATTTGTTTGGCATTTTCTAGATAAGGTTGATAGTGATTGCGCTGTAAATCTTGCTTAATGCAATCAAAATGAAATCCCGTTGTGATGAACAAGCTATTATTATATTTGGCTATATTATCGATAGCCACTGCTTGATCTTCTTTTGGTAAATAGAGTAACGCATTTAACAAAAAGACCACATCAAATGGCTCAGGATACATGAAGTCTCGAAATGAACTTGCAGGCAAAAAAGTCACATTGTTTCGAATTTCTTGTTTTACTCGTATTAAATTTTCATCAATCCTTTCAAAAAAATTCTGCTCTTTAGGGTACATCCCTTTCAATACTTCGCACGGATAAATTGCACTTTTTCCAAAATCAAGAAAACTAGTTTCTTGATCACAACAAGCTACTTTGATTCGTTTTTCCGCTAATCGTTGATCCAAAGCCGTTGTTATCATAAAAGAATAGACTTCAGAGCCAATTGAACAAGCATGAAATAAAACACGAATCTCTTTTTTTTCTATGCTGGATATCATTTCACAGACAGTTTCTAACAGTATTCTGTTTCGAAAAAAAGCGGTTGTCCCAATACTTTTATCGGTAACAGGTCGTAAGCGAATCGGTATCATTTTTTCCTTTCTACAAATGATAAAAATACTATTTAATCAGTTTTTAGACTATTAGGAAATGATTCAAAGAGAGAAAAAAAGGCGATTATCAAGAACGCTGATTATGTGCAACATAAGGCCAACAAAAATCAAGAATTTTCCTGACTTTGACGGACAATATCTTCCACATTGTAGTAGCTCACACCGAGTTTGATTCTATCTCGGCCATTTTCCTTCCGCCAGCGATTGGTATCCCTTAATGAATACACGCACCCACAATATTCTTGTTTATAAAAATTTTCGCGTTTAGCAATTTCATACATTCGTTCTGAGCCGCCTTGCTTTCGCCAATTATAGGTCCAATACACCATGTTGGGGTACCGAGCGGCGGCTTTTTCACCCGAGGTATTAATTTGATTCATATCTTTCCAGCGAGATATACCAAGTGAGCTGCTTATCACAGGATAACCATGCTCATAGGCATATAAAGCGGTTCGCTCAAAGCGCATATCAAAACACGCAGAACAACGTTTTCCCCTTTCAGGTTCCCACTCTAGTCCTTTAATTCTTTCAAACCAATTATCTTTATCATAATCAGCATCGATAAAGGGAATTTGATGCTTATTGGCAAAGCGAATATTTTCTTCCTTTCGCATTTCATATTCCTGAACAGGGTGGATGTTCGGATTATAAAAAAATATCGCAAAGTCGATTCCTGAGGCTAAGATAGCTTCCATCACTTCACCGGAACAAGGGGCACAACAAGAATGCAGTAATAATTTATCGGCATCATTAGGAAGGGTTAATTTCTCTCTTTCAACAGCCATAACAGACCTTAGGGAATAATAAAATGTTCTCGGTAATATTTTAGCTCATCAATCGAATCTTTAATATCATCGAGGGCTAAATGTTTGGATTCTTTGGTAATGCCATTCATTAACGTGGGTTTCCAACGCTTCACCAGCTCCTTTAAGGTGCTCACATCTAAGTTACGATAATGAAAGAAACTCGCTAACTCCGGCATGTAGCGATATAAAAACCGTCTATCCTGACAGATACTATTCCCGCACATGGGAGATTTACCTTTATCAATATATTTTTCTAAGAAGGCAATGGTCTGCTTTTCTGCACGCTTCTCATCAATATCACTGCTTTTTACCCTTGCTACCAAACCAGAAGCATTATGTTGTCTGGTATTCCAGTCATCCATTCCATCCAAGACAACATCACTTTGATGGATTGCAAGCACAGGGCCTTCTGCGAGGATAGTCAGTTGGGCATCCGTTACCACCGTTGCAATTTCAATAATACGGTCAGTGTCAGGCTCAAGGCCTGTCATTTCCAGATCGATCCAAATTAAATTGCTACTTTTTTTCATTCTCTTTCCACATTTTTTGAATTATATCGATGCATGCTAATCGTCTAGCATCCAGTTCCAGTTTAATCTGCTGGTCTTTAAATCCCTGCTTTATCACATCTTGGGCCTGCACTTTAGCACATTCTGACAATAAATACCGCCATTTATCCCCTTGTGGAAAAGGCATCTTTCTCCCTGTGCCATTAATATCGGCTTCACTGACAACTAATAATTGCTCAAACCGGTGCGAGCGACGAAAGGCATCCGCATGATTAAGAACAAATAAAATCTCGTCCGAGGATAACTTATCCACTCGGTGAATCAATAAATGAAAACGGCAGACTAATAAGGCAAATGATTGATAATCATTGGGAATCTTAAGCCGTTTGCAAAGTTGTCTAATAATAGGCTCTCCCGCCTCGTCATGCCCTGGGTGGCTTGGCCAATCAGACATTTGGGTTTCTGCCTTTCCTAAATCATGAACCAGTGCTGCAAATCGCATGCAACTATTGTTGGTTTTCGTGGTGCAAGCTTGTAGCGAGTAGAGCGAGTGGATGCCGCTATCAATTTCGGGGTGATATGTCACTTTGTTAGGAACACCGAAGAGCTTATCCAACTCTGGAAAAATGATGGCTAAAGCGCCTATTTGACGCAACGTCACAAAAAACTGTTCTGGGTTATTTTCGCTCAAAGCACGTTCACATTCTTGCCAAACTCGTTCAGGAACCAGGTTTTCTAATTCCCCTGAGCGGGTCATTTGCGCCATGAGAATCCTTGTTTCGTCTGCCAGACGAAAGCCCATATGGTAATAACGGGCGATAAACCGTGCGACACGTAATACCCTCACTGGGTCTTCAATAAATGCGTTTGAGACATGTCGGATTAGCTTTGCTTCTAAGTCAGCCTGACCACCGTAAGGGTCGATGAGATTCCCTTGTTCATCCATCGCCATGGCATTGATGGTTAAATCACGTCGCTTTAAATCCTCTTCTAATGTGACATCGGGTGAAAAATCGACCTCAAATCCATAATATCCCTTGCCCTTTTTTCGTTCTAACCGAGCTAAGGCATATTCTTCTTTACTTTTAGGGTGCAAAAATACGGGGAAATCTTTTCCCACTTGTTCATACCCTAAATCAAGCATTTGTTGACGAGTTGCACCCGTGACAACATAATCTTTTTCGGTATAGGGATATCCTAACAACGAATCACGAACAGCACCGCCGACCAAATAAATTTTCACGCCCTTACCTTTCTTTCATTCATCATGTAAACTTACTAATAATCTATCACAGCCTATCAAGCATATACCCACTGGCATAATAACAATTTTATGAGCAAACGAAAACTTTCAAAACAACAACGTGAGCGTATCAAAGCTCAAGAAAACAAATTATCCTTCGATAATGAGCGCGTTCTACCAGGACTTGTTATCGCTCGATTTGGGCAACTTGCTGAAATTGAGTCAGAAAGCGCTGAGCGCATCATTTGTGCTATTCGACCCAATATCCCGGATATTGTTGCAGGCGATCGAATTTCCTGGGTTAGCGAAGGAGTCGATCAAGGCGTCGTTGTCAGTTGCCTGCCACGCTATTCGAGTTTATATCGTTCAAGCCCTAGGCGGAAGAAATTAATTGCGGCGAATGTGACACAATTAATGATTGTTATTGCCCCGGAACCAGCCTACTCCGCCATGTTGTTAGATAGTTATCTCGTGGTCGCAGAACTTAATCATATAAAACCCACGATTGTGATTAATAAAACGGATTTGCCTTGTGATGTGCTCTTGCAAGAAATTTCGGATATTTATCGCCCCCTTGGTTATAACTTTACGAAAACCTCCCTTGATCAACAGCAGGCTGATACGGAACTCACCCCTTTCCTTAACCATGAAGTCAGCGTGTTTGTCGGCCAATCCGGTGTTGGAAAATCCTCTATCATCAATCGATTATTACCCCATGAAACGCTACAAACAGCCAACATCTCAACCATCGCACAACTGGGTAAACACACCACCAGTCAATCTCGATACTATCATTTACCCCAAGGGGGTGCTCTAATTGACTCCCCAGGTATTCGCGAATTTGGTCTTTGGGGAACGGACTTAAGAACATTATGCCAAGGATTTATTGACATAGCCCCGATTACCCAAAAGTGCCAATTTCGAGATTGCAATCATGAAACGAGCCGTGGATGTGCAGTCATGGAAGCGGTTGAAAAAGGCGATATCCATCCCAGCCGCTATCGCAGTTTAATCCAACTTGCACATCAGTTTGAAAAACGATAAGTCCTTATTTTGGCGTTGCAATAATATATATTCCCTTGACGAGATGCCCCGGTTTAAAGTACTGGGCATCAAACCACATACTGTCAAATCGATCCACATTGGTCATGGTGAGACCTTCAATAAAGGGTTTTGCAGGATTCAAAAAATGAGCCGCGGGATCGGCAAGTATAAGGCTGTCAAATGCGGGATCAAACTTCCCTCCTGGCATATTTATCCCGCTCACAACCTCCCAGTGCCCTCCCCAATCAATCCACTCAACAATGACGGGGATCCCTTTTTTAAGATTATCATGCAGCATTTTTGGGTTGCCGTTTTCACCATAGGTGACGTTAAATCCGTGCGATTTTAACCAGGTAACGATTTGCTTTGGGGACGTTCCCGAATTACTATTAGACCCCATCTCTTTTGCAATGGTTAGCTCTGTTTTTCGAGTCATTTGCGAGTCAGATAACATGCCATAGAACCGCATTAATTGCATGGCCGTTGATGGCCCGCAAGTATAGTCTTCTGTTTGTTGATAGCCTTTCACATTCAATAAGATGAATTGGTCGTTTGGCGAAAAGCCATAATACTGGCGAACTGCGTTTTTTAAGCTTTCTGGCGCACTTGGGCTCGGGTTTTCTGCAGAGGCAAAGAAGGATAGCGCAAAAAGGCTACATCCTAACAGGAATGTGGATAGTTTCATGGAAATACCCTTCTATTTGGTAATAAGAATTATGAGTGCCACTAAAAACGTCCCCCAGTCAAAGACCCTAGCAGTGAAACATTCCTGCTCATGAATGATGATAGTTTTTATCAAATCGATGCAATCGGTAATTTGCCTGCTTTTCAGCATAGTCCAACGCAGACTCAACCGATTCGGATTGTGAGAAAAATGATTCCATCGCTTGGTCAAGTATAATTCTTAACTGGTTTTGTGGTCCCCAGGTAATCGGTGCAGACGTTTGCGCATGGATTAAGTCTTGAGAGGCGATTTTAAGTAATTCCGATTGGGGTTGAACATGTTCGATATCCACCATTGGCAAATAACCGGTGTTTAGGTACCAATCCCACTGGGTATTAGGTTGAGCTAAAAAAGAAAGCCAGGCCTGAACGCCTGATTTTTTTTGTGGACTCTTTGGCTTGACCACCCATAAAGCCGCTCCGCCAAACGTATTCGCATAACGCGTGTGGCTAATATCCTTATCAACAGGAAGCGGCGCGATGCCAACTGGAAACTTAACCATTTTCTGCAAGCTCTGCCAGGCCCCTGAAGATTGGCTGAATATCACACATGTCTGACTGGTAAACAAATGGGTCGCATCACTATCACGTCCACCATAACGGAAAAAACGCTGTTGCTGCCATCGTTTTAATCGGTACAAATGATGGATAATAGCAGGTTGTTTATAGCGAACAGCTTTTGGATTATCCGGCGCAATCAGGGACAACCCATGCAAACTCGCAAATGACTCAAAATGAAGCCATGCTGGGAAAGCGGTGGTATAACCACAGCCATACCCCGCTTTTTTAAGCTTTGTTAACACCAATTCAAAGGCTTGCCAAGTTGTGGGAAAAGGTTGATTTGGTGCAACTTTTTGCAAAGCTTCTTTATTATAATACATCACCGGAACTGACACATTTAAAGGGTATGCCATTAAAATCTGGTTACGACTGTAGTACTGCTTCACAGCTGGCAATAATCGTGATACTTGCTCAGGGGTTAGAAGTGTGTCCACGGGTGACAAACTATCTTGTGCAGCAACCATGGCATCACGCCCTACTTCAAACACTTGAACCATATCAGGAGGATGGCCTGCATGAAAGGCCGCTGCAAAGCTGGTCAACGACTCAATATAATTGCCTTTATAGACCAAATTAACACGATAATCTGATTGAGAATTATTAAATTGATCGGCCATACTCTGAAACTGATGTGCTAATGAACCAGCAAAAGAATGCCATATTGTCAGGGTTTCTTGGGCAGAAACATATGGGGTAAATTGGCATAGGAGGATTATCGATAGTAAACGAATCATAGTCATAATAGATCAGGGTAATCGGTAAACAAGCCATCTACTCCCCAACTTAAGAGTTTGTTGGCGAGGCGTTTACGGTTTACGGTATAAACAGCCACAGCGTATCCTTTTTCCTTAATCGATGTCACGTGAGCACGGGTGGCAATTTTATAATGCAGATGGACAGAATAAGCCGATAGATAGTCTGCTTTTTGCTGCCAATTATCATCCCATTCGTGCATTAAAAGCCCTAACGGTAATTCAGGGGAAATGGAGCGTGCGCACAATAACGCTTCATAATCAAAACTTGAAACTAAAGGTAACGAGCGGTTATGCGGCCAATGTCGATTGATGTGGGTTAATACCACCATCGTTGTTTCTTCTGTTGTACCAGGATAGGGCTTAATCTCAATATTGGCTTTCATGTTGGTTAAACTAAGCCATTTGAGCGCATCTTTCAAATGCGGTATTTTTTCACCTTTGAATTGACGATGAAACCATTTTCCAGCATCCAACGATTGTAAATATTCAGCTGTCACTTGACCAATTTCACCACGACCATTGGTCGTTCGTTTTAATTTGTCGTCATGGAATACAAACGGTTCGCCATCTTGACTAAGCATGACATCAAACTCAATCATCAAACAGCCCAAAGCCAAAGCTTTATCAAACGCTGCAATCGTATTCTCGGGGGCATAACCTGACGCCCCGCGATGCGCGATAAGGGTCTCAATCATTTATTGTTGTCGCTAGAATCTGAACGATTAGACGCTAAAACGACGAGCGCTTGCATGGTTATTTTGTTAGAAACAGCAATACTAGGCGCTTTTGCCAGTGCCGTTAACACCATTGTATTTTCTCTCGCCCGTTGCGCCATTGGGAATGGTTGAACTTGGCCTGGTTCAGTAAATATTAACTGGTTTAAAGAATAATGCTGATCCGGAAATTGTTTGTTTAATTGGTCAATTTCAATTGTTACCTGTTGATAAAGTTTCTGTCTTAAACTCACTTTTCCTTTTTCGATATCAGCCAACCCTGGCTCAAAATTAATCTGACTAATGAGGTAGGCAAGCCCTGGCTTACTGACTGATTTGGCACGTTGATAGACTTGGTTCAGTTGTGTTTGTTCGATCCGCGCTTGTGCTTGAACGGTCAATTTTTCTAATCCCGAGCTATCTTGTGAACGATCGAATTGAGTAATATTCCATTCACCCTTTGCGATCGTTTGTAACTGAGTCATAATTTGGCCACGCGTTTTAACCATGTCAGCATCATTCAAAGTTGCACTGACAACCACTTGCAAAAGCGCTGTTTCTGTTTTCACCCATTGCTTTGCCGATAAGGTTAAATACACTTTGTCTAAAGCGGGCTTTTCAATAACACCAGCCAAGGTCTGTTGACCAACAAAGACCATCGCTAGGAGCGCTAGAACTTTTTTCATTCTTCCATCCCATGATTTTGAATTCATTAGATTATATACTCGTGATCAATCAAAATGCGAGGATTTATAGGCGTTTATTTTTTATCCCATGTAAAGATATTCTTAACATGACCGTTGATTTCATTTGCAAAAAGGACTATAACAGGGAAAGAAAAAATAACCGGAGTAATCCAAATGATGGCTAGCCAGCATCTCTCCCAAACAAATCACTCTGACAATTCAACCCAAATTGACATCATGGACTATGCCCTTTCTCATGATTTTGGGGACATTCACTTAAAAACTGATACTAAAACCGGCATGATGGCGATTATCGCTATTCATGATACCACCCTTGGACCAGCGCTAGGCGGATGTCGTTTCATCGAATACCCTAATTCAAATGCAGCGATTTATGATGCAATGCGGTTAGCGAGAGGTATGAGTTATAAAGCCGCTTGCGTTAATTTACCTTTAGGCGGCGGAAAGTCAGTTATCATAAAACCCCCTCATGCCTTTGATCGCGAAGCATACTTTAACGAATTTGGTCAATTCATTGAATCATTAAATGGTCGTTATATTACTGCGCTCGATAGCGGTACTGAGCTTGCTGATATGGACACAATCGGCAAGCATACACGCTATGTGGCCAGTTTATCAGAACATAATGGCGACCCTTCCCCTTACACCGCTCTTGGTGTTCTGAGAGGGATAGAAGCAGCTGTTGAGTTTAAGTTAGGACAAACTAATCTATCAGGGTTGCATATTGCCATTCAAGGCCTAGGACATGTCGGCTACCAATTGGCTAAATTTCTCCATGAACGAGGTGCGAAATTAACTGTATCCGATATTAAGGAATCAAGGTTAATGCAGGCACAAAAAGAATTCGGAGCAACGGTGGTTGACACCCATAGCATTCATCAAGTCGCTTGTGATGTCTTTTCGCCTTGCGCGTTAGGAGCGGGGTTAAATGACAAGACTATTCCTGAGCTAAACACGGGCATTATTGCTGGTGCTGCCAATAATCAGCTAGCTCACTCCTATCATGGTCAATCGTTGTTTGAGCGAGGAATTCTATTTGCTGTGGACTACGTCATTAATGCGGGTGGGTTAATATATGCCTATAGCCACTATAATAATGAACGTGAAGTAAGCCATGTTGAACAACGTGTCAATAATATTAAAACGTCTTTATTGGAGTTTTTCGAACGCAGCGAGCGAAAAGAAAAGCCAGTCAATGAGATTGCTGATCAATATGCACGTGAAAAAATAGCTGCCGCAAAACAAAAATAGCTCAATACAGTTTAGGCATTGACCGATGAATGATTCATCTGACTGGTAAATGCCTAAACGAAAAGCGTCTAGACTCTCGCATCGATCTAGTGTTTGTTGATTTTGTATTTAACAAACGACAGCGTGGTTATTAAAATTGAATAAAAATGCCACGTGTCGGGTCAATCAGCATTAGAAACCCGTTAAAATGCAATGGTAAGGAGTACAATATGAAATTTAATCCTTGTTTTCTTGATGGATTTGCCTTTTTAGAATTTTCAGGCCCTGATGTCACTTTTGTCCAAAACCAATTTCAACAAATGGGCTTCCAAAAAACGGCTGAACACAGTCATCAACCCGTTTCAATCTATCGACAAGGTCATATTCAATTTTTAATTAATGACATTGATAATTGCCAAGCATCCTCGCATGCAAAAATGCATGGCGCAGGCGCCTGTGCAATGGGATTTCGGGTAAAGGATGTTGAAAAGGCTTTTTCATATGCTATCAATCATGGGGCTGAAGCCTTTATCGATAATAAAAATAATGATCATCATTTACCCGCCATTAAAGCAATCGGTGGCAGCGTTATTTACTTTGTTGATGATCACCATCAACCCTTTGCCAACGACTGGATGTCGTTGAAAGGCAAAACAGATACCCCATTTGGCTTTGGGTTAACAACTATTGATCATCTTACCCATAATGTCCACCAAGGGAATATGGAAAAATGGGCTGATTTTTATCAATCCATTTTCAATTTTGAGCAAATTCGATTTTTTGATATTAAAGGACAGCAAACCGGATTAGTTTCAAAAGCAATGGGTTCTCCCTGCGGAAAAATAAAAATTCCTTTAAATGAGTCCAAAGATAATCAATCTCAAATTGAAGAGTTTTTACACGATTATAACGGTGAAGGCATTCAACATATTGCACTGAGTACCGAAAATATTGTTAGCACAGTACAAAATTTAGTGGAGCATGGTAGTCATTTCTTAGATGTCCCTGATACTTATTATGAAATGATATCCGACCGATTACCTTGGTATAAAAAGCCCGTTGACGCACTACAAGCATTAAAGATTTTAATTGACGGTGAAAAAGACGAACGTCACGGTTTACTCCTACAAATATTTACTGAAAATGTTTTTGGCCCAGTATTTTTTGAAATCATTGAACGTCAAGGAAATGAAGGATTTGGAGAAGGAAATTTTCAAGCCTTATTTGAAGCTATTGAACGGGATCAAATTCGCCGAGGGACTCTACAAGAACTCTAATAGGATAAATCGATGAAATTAGCAAGTTTAAAAAACGACTCATCACGAGATGGAACACTCTGTCTCGTTGATAAGCAACTTGAGAATGCCGTTATCGTGTCAGCGATCGCACCCAATCTTCAGAATGCACTTGAAAACTGGCCTAAAATATATCCGGATCTCCTAGCAATTGCCAACGAACTCGAATTAGGTTTGCTAAAAGATAGCTTTCCCTTCGACCCAAAAGATGTGCACTCGCCTTTACCACGCGCCTACCAGTGGGCAGATGGAAGTGCCTATGTCAATCATGTTGAGCTAGTCCGAAAAGCAAGAGGGGCAACCATGCCTGATAATTTTTGGACCGACCCGTTAATGTATCAAGGTGGGTCCGATAGCTTTATCGGTCCAAGAGACGATATTGAAGTGATTGATACGGCGTATGGGATCGATTTTGAAAGTGAAATAGCCGTTATAACCGATGATGTCCCCATGGGAACACCTACGGAAAAAGCATTACAACATGTTCGTCTTATCATGTTAGTCAATGATGTTTCACTGCGAGGGCTAATTCCTGCTGAGTTGAATAAAGGCTTTGGCTTTTTTCTCTCAAAACCAGCCAGTAGCTTTTCCCCTGTTGCAATAACGCCTGATGAGTTGGGTAAAGCGTGGCAGGATGGCAAAGTGCATTACCCATTAATGAGCTACTTAAACAATACGCTATTTGGCCAACCTAATGCGGGTGTTGACATGACATTTTCATTTGCACAACTGATTGCACATGCATGCAAAACTCGTCATCTAGGTGCAGGAACGATTATTGGTTCAGGCACTGTTTCCAACACAGATAGGAGTAAAGGATCTTCTTGTATCGCTGAAAGAAGAATGCTTGAGATCATTGAAAACGGTGAAGCAAAAACACCTTTTATGCAGTTTGGGGACCGAATTCGCATTGAGATGTTTGACGATAAAAAACAATCCATTTTTGGTGCGATTGACCAACAGGTAGTCCGATATGATGCAACTTTATGATTACTTTCGATCAAGTGCCAGCTATCGGGCACGGATTACATTAGCCTTCAAAGGAATCGATGTCAAGTTAAACGAAATTCACCTAGTAAACGATGGCGGCCAACAACATCAGACCGCTTACCGACAACTAAACCCCCAAGGATTAGTACCAACACTCATCGATGAGGAATATTGTATTAATCAGTCGTTGGCAATTATTGATTATCTGGAGCAAAAGTACCCGACCCCAAGTGTTTTTCCAGATAATGCTTTCGATCGAAGTCTGGCCTACAGCATTGCATTAACAATCGCTTGCGATATGCATCCACTCAATAATTTAAGAGTACTTAATTACTTAAAATCTCACTTTTCTGCGCAAGAGGATGACGTTCAGCAGTGGTACCATCATTGGTTAACATTGGGGTTTGATGCCATTGAAAAGAAGCTCGAAACTCATCAAGCAAATGAACTAGTTTGCATTGGAAAGAATATTAGTATTGCTGATATTTGCTTAGTTCCCCAAGTCTACAACGCAAAACGATTTCAATTCCCGCTCAATAACTACCCAAGAATTGAAACAATCTATGAGGCTTGTATGACTTTACCTTATTTCGAAACAACGAAGCCCTAATTGGCCCATTTAGTAGGAATAGGCCATCATAAAGATGGCTTATCTTCGTGGGTATTTCTTATTGAGCTATCTGTTGAGGGAACTCATAAAAAGTTAAGAAATGTCTTGAGTAGGATAGTAAAACAATACCATATGCTAAGGTTATGATTGACATTACCCAATACCAGGGGCTATCCACTAATTTTGCTGATGTGCGAAACATCCACTCTGGAAATGTTAACCATATAAGACCCTTTATTAAAATCAACCAGCACGCAACGGTTACTAATAGGAGTTGGTTCATGACCCAATAATTATGGAAACACACTAACACTAACCCTAAAAAGATCAGCATGGATGCATAGGCAAAATCAGCTACTTTTTCCTCGCCAATGCCTTTAATCACACGGCGGAAATATTCACGCTTCCCAATTAAAGCAAGCGCCATGATAATCATCCATATACCTAAAATCTTTGCAATCATAAAACTATGTAAATATGACATGAGCATGACTGTCTCCTTAGCCTGTTTATATAATAATTTAAGCTGGAAAATGGTAAAAAAGCAAATGAAAAGCGATAAAAAGTATTTCTTTTCAGCAAATTAAGCGTTTATCCCTTCTTATAACACTCAGGAATGTCCCTCATTAAAACCAAACCTGTTGAATGTTCACCGTATCTGTTGATGAACCATCATAACGTAGCATGCTCCACTGATTTCGGCAACGCTGCAGCCGACCAAACAAAATAGATTCATCTTGGCAAACATATTCAATCGGTTGTTGGTCAAAGACTGATTGATGTTGGGTCCGCATACATCGAACACCATTATCTAATAACAAAACCCAAGGTAGGCTTTCAGCCATATTAATGAAATCAAATAAATGATTGTCAACAATGATATCTGCTTCAATCACCGTGGAATCACCATTCCAAGGTGACTCAGGGCAATACAACGTTTTTTCACTGCCTGGTTTTTTAAAACAGGGATCGAATGTCTGATTGTTTGCTCGACATTGCCATGCATCTTCGCGCCGCATCGATTTGGACTGTTTAAAACAGTTTCCTTGTAAAACTGCTTTGATTTTAAATGGGGCTTGATTTGCGCCTTCTGTAAATGGTTGAAAAAATCGCTTTTCAGTTTCAGCTGCAATACCACTAAGACTAAACCCCAAAAAAAATAGACTCAATACTACCCTAAACATCCCTTCTCCTGATAAACTATGTGCACCAAACCTTTTAGCAACCAAGAGCTTTATAATGACAGAGATTTATCGAATTAGCCAATGTCTATCTGGAGAAGTTGCACTCGGTAGTAATGTAATTTTGCAAGGCTGGGTTAAGACTCGCCGTGATTCTAAGGCGGGTATTTCATTTATTCATTTGCATGATGGCTCATGCTTTTCCCCAATTCAGCTCGTTGTTGATCAGGCCATCGAAAACTACGAATCAGATATTTTGAAAATTACCAGTGGATGCTCTATCCGAGCCCAAGGAAAATTGGTCGAATCAGCGGGAAAAGAACAATCGTATGAAGTACAAGCATCCCAAGTTGAAGTCGTTGGTTGGGTTGAAAATCCCGATACTTATCCGATTTCACCAAAACGCCATACACTCGAATATTTACGTGAAGTCGCCCACTTACGTCCTCGAACCAATACCATCTCCGCAGTAACCCGTGTGCGCCATTGTCTTGCACAAGCAATTCATCAATTTTTTGATCAACAAGGGTTTTATTGGATCCATACCCCCATTATCACTGCCAGTGATTGTGAAGGGGCGGGTGAGTTGTTTCGAGTGAGCACCTTAGACTTAATGAGTTTGCCCAAAAACGAACAAGGTAACATTGATTTCAAACAAGACTTCTTTGGCCGAGAAACCTTTCTAACGGTATCCGGCCAGCTCAATGTTGAAACCTATTGCTCGGCAATGTCTAAAGTATATACCTTCGGGCCCACGTTCAGAGCAGAAAATTCCAATACATCCCGACACTTAGCTGAATTTTGGATGATCGAACCCGAAGTTGCTTTTGCAGACTTAAATGACATGTGCCAACTTAGCCAAGATATGCTGAAGTTTTTACTCACACAAGTCTTAGAAAAGCGAAATGACGACATGCAATTCTTTAACCAACATATCGCCCCAGGTTGCATAGAGCGATTAGAGCATATTATTAATTCTGACTTCGCCAGAATGACATATACGGATGCGATCGATGTGTTGAAAAAATCCAAAGAAAAATTCGAGTTCGAGGTACATTGGGGATTAGATTTACAATCCGAGCATGAGCGCTATCTCGCTGAACAATACTGCAAAAAGCCCGTCATCATCACCGACTATCCCAAAGACATCAAAGGTTTTTACATGCGTTTAAATGATGACGACAAAACCGTTGCAGCAATGGATGTGCTCGCGCCTGGTATTGGTGAAATCATCGGTGGCTCTCAACGTGAAGAGCGACTTGACGTTCTTACAAAACGGATGGCCGAGCACCAATTAAGTGAAGAGCAATATGGCTGGTATGCAGACTTGAGACGCTATGGCACGGTTCCGCATGCGGGTTTTGGTCTGGGGTTTGAACGCCTAATTAGCTATGTCACAGGACTAGGTAATGTCAGGGATGTGATCCCATTCCCAAGAACACCAGGCCATGCAGGCTATTAGAACGCGACATATTGCATATAACTAGTTGATAGAAATGCATCCCGTATTTTGGCTGTGCCGAATACGGGGTGCAAATTATCGCTTTGATTGATGTCAACATCAGCGAAACTATTTTATCCAAAGTCTTAGGGTAGAGCCCCGGTGAGATTTTCCGGCTGTTCTTCGATATCAGGTATTAGATTAGGGAAATTTTGTAGCCGCACGGATTCATCACCCTCTTGACTTGGCGGGTTAGCTCGAAGAGATCTATTGAATTGGCACTCTTTCTCATACTCATTTTTTATATGTTCTTCATGGATTGATGTGGCTTTTTTGAGCCTTTTAAATTCAGGGCTTTGTGCAAAAACTGATTTTGTTGAGACGACAGGGGATGGTTGGCTAGTCATCTCATCTTGTTGTTGTTCAGGTGTTTTGCCATTGTTAAGTTCGTTTGGCATAATGCGTTCCTTATGGTAAAACAATCGTGTTGTATCCATTTTTTAGCGAATGGGACACCCAATTCGAATGATCCATGTATTTAAACTATCTGCTTCGAAAAAGGTACTCATTCAGTCTAATCATTGTACTCTTTTATGATACCATCAACAAGTGTTAAAACTCGGTCCATTTTTTGGGCCAACGATTTATCATGGGTAACAATTACCAACGCTGTATTATGGGTTTCGTTTAATGCCAATAGTTTGTCAAATACTTTGGTTGCGGTAGCGTGATCTAAATTTCCCGTCGGTTCATCGGCTAATACACAAGCCGGTTGATTGATTAATGCTCTCGCGATAGCCACACGCTGTCTTTCACCACCCGATAGTTGGCTTGGCTTATGATCAATGCGATGGGAAAGTCCAACCTCGGTTAAAATTTGGTTAGCGAGTTGCTGACTATCTTTCACACTTTTTCCGGCAATAACCTGGGGAATGGCAATGTTATCCAAAGCACTGAGCTCCGGCAACAAGTGGTGGAACTGATAAATAAATCCTAAATGACGGTTACGCTGTTGGCAGCGCTTTTTTTCAGACAACGCTTGCCATTTTTTTCCGAAAATGGCAATCTCGCCACCTGTGGGATTATCTAATCCGCCTAATAAATGAAGAAGGGTTGATTTTCCAGACCCCGAAGGGCCAACGATAGCAATTCGTTCCCCTTTTGAAATCGTTAAATCGATTCCTCGAAGCACAGAGACTTCATAACGGCCATCGTGATAGCTCTTTTCTAACCCCGTGCAAGTCAAAATCGTATTACTCATAATGCAAGGCCTCCGCGATAACTGTTTTTGAAGCACGCCAAGCAGGATAAATAGTCGCTAGAAAGCTCATTAGCAGCGACGCGATCGTAACTTGAATAAGATCCTTTAGTAATATTTTTGAAGGCAAATAATCGACAAAATATATACTGGAAGATAACACTTTCACATTGAACAGCGACTGTATCCAATTCACGATTTCAGTGGTGTTGTAAGCAATAATAATCCCACTCCCTAAGCCAATCAGTGTCCCTATAATGCCTACCATCATCCCTTGAACAATGAAGATAGATAATATTTGACGTGGTGTGGCACCGATGGTTCTTAAAATAGCGATTTCAGATTGCTTATCATTAACCACCATCACTAACGAAGAAACTAAATTAAACGCCGCCACAGCGATAATCAGAAGTAAAATTAGAAACATCATCGTTTTTTCAAGTTTAATTGCCTCAAAAAAAGCGCCAAACTGTTGGGTCCAATCACCAACAGAATATTCATCACTTAACTGATTGGCGATTTCTTGTGCCAGTTCAGGGGCTTGGTATATTTTTTTAATTTTTAATTTTAATCCTGTCACATCTTCCCCGGTCTGGAAGAGAACTTGGGCATCATGCAAACTGATGAAGGCTAGTTTCGTATCGAAGTTGAATCCTGAGCCAGCTGAAAACACCCCTTCGATGGTAAACCGTTTGAATCGAGGAATCATGCCAGCCGGTGTCACACTGGCTTGTGGAATCATTAAACTGATTTTATCGCCAATTTTAACCCCCAACATATCGGCTAATCCACGTCCAATCACCATGCCAAAATGGGGTAATTTCGCTAACGAGCCAGCAATCATTTTTTGTTCAAGATTAGAAACCTTATTCTCAGCGTCCGGCTGAATTCCTGTGACGACGACAGGCACAACCTGTCCACTATAGGTAATCATGCCCTGCCCGCCAACAAAAGGTGCAACAGCGACAACATCTGGCATTTTAGTCAGATCCGTCGATAACTTCTGCCAACCGGCGATTGTTCCTTTGGGACTGTTAATCGTTACTTCCGGAGCCATGCCAAAAAACCGTTTGTGAATTTCTTCATCAAAGCCATTCATGACCGATAAAACGGTTATCAATACCAACACACCCATTGCAATGCCAAGCATGGAACTTAACGAAATAAAAGAAACAAAATGGTTCTTTTTTTTTGCCCGGGTATAACGAAGGCCAAGAAATATTGGTAGAGGCTTAAACATTATTAACGATTCATTTAATAAAATATCTATTGTAGACAATTTATGGCTAAGAATAAATGTCAGACATTGAAAAATATTTTTTTAACGCAATTTGTATAAATTATGGAAAACAAGCTATATTTTATAATAAAAACATGTTTTTTGGATAAATAGGGATATTTTGTTCATGCAGCCAATGACAAATCAAGGAGAGATTATGCCAGTACATGAAAGGCGCCAACACTTTCGCATCGACGATCAAGTCTATATGGATTACCGTATTCTTTCTGCCAATGAAATGCAAGCGGAGTCGTTTATTGAAAAGGATTTAATGGGTCATTCAAACCAGCAATACCTTGAGACTGCCCGCTACTTCGAAGAAATTGATCGTGAATTAGCACAAGTCAGTCAGACCTTGGCATTGACCGATCCAACTGCCGCTCATTATCTTAATTTAATCAATGCTAAAGTGGACTACATCAGCCGTAACCTTTTGGTAGGTGAAAGCATTAGCCTTCGAAAAGTTAACATCAGCTTAGGCGGCTTAAGGTTCACATGTCGGGACAATATCGATAAAGGCACGATGTTAAAAATCGTGTTGTACACGAAACCGAAAATGATTCCCATTGTCGTGAATGCTTGTTGTGTCTATTCAACTCATTTTAAAAATGACTTTTACTCGATATCTTGCCAGTTTAAAGACATGAGTTTAGAGCAAGAGCAATTGTTAGCACAACATATTATGCATGCTCAGGTAAAAGAAAAAGCGAACAGTTGATCTGATTTCGTGTTTTCTCCATAATGGCACTTTTAAATTGAGCTTTTAAAATGACAAACACTGTTTTTTGTACCAAGTTAAAACAAGAACTTCCTGCGCTAGAAAAACCGCCCTTTCCCAACGATTTTGGCGTCAAAATCCAACAAACCATCTCAGCGAAAGCATGGAAAATGTGGTTGGCTCATCAAACCATGTTAATCAATGAATATCGATTAAGTCTGATTGATCCCAAGGCCCGAGCATTTTTAACCGAAGAGATGGAAAAATTTTTATTTACTGACACGGCTGAAAAGCCTGCCGGTTTTACCCCCATTAACCATCAGGATGAAACATGAGGCAGTTGCCCCTTAAATTCAACAAAGAAATTGAAACTGCCATCAAAAACAAGCAACCTATTGTGGCGCTTGAATCCACCATAATCTCCCATGGCATGCCTTATCCTGATAATATTGAGTGTGCACAAACGGTTGAAAACATCATTCGAAAACAAGGCGCGACTCCTGCAACGATTGCCCTTCATGATGGCCATATCCACATCGGTATCGATGAAAAATTAATGACGCACCTGGCAAACAGTGACGAAGTACTAAAAGCTTCACGACGTGATTTGGCATTTATCATCAGCCAAAGGTTAACGGCTAGCACAACCGTCGCTGCAACCATGTATTGCGCTCACTTAGCCAATATATCGATTTTTGTGACTGGCGGCATCGGTGGCGTTCATCCAAAAGTGAGTGAACATTTTGATATTTCAGCGGATATCATTGAACTCGCCACAACACCCGTAGCCGTTGTATGTTCCGGTGCAAAATCTATTTTAGACCTACCTAAAACTTTGGAGATGCTTGAAACGCATGGTGTCCCGGTTGTGGGGTACCAAACGGATGAATTTCCCGCCTTTTATAGTCACTCGAGTGGCATCTCGCTTGTCCATCGACTCGATTCAGTTAACGAAATTGCCAAAATGCTTATCACGCAACACCACCTTGGCCTAACAAATGGTATCGTCGTTGCCAACCCAATTCCCAAAAATGCAGAGATCCCAGACGATAAACTAATCCCAATTATTGAGCAAGCACACCAAGAAGCCCACCACATTAATGGCAAATCAATCACCCCTTTTCTACTCAAACGAATTGCTGAGTTAACAGAAGGCCAAAGCTTAAAAGCAAATATTGAATTAATTAAAAACAATGCCGAACTTGGCGCTAACATTGCAACAGCAATGAAGGCATTTTAAGGATCGAGACAACAACACGAAATATAACCTAGTTGATCGCAAATCAAACTATCCACCAAAAAAACCAGAAAAATTTCCCCACTCACTATTGACTCCACAATCATTTCAGCGTTTAATAGCACGCGTTGGCCAGATAGCTCAGTTGGTAGAGCAAAGGACTGAAAATCCTTGTGTCGACAGTTCGATTCTGTCTCTGGCCACCATTCAAATCAATTTTCAACTTAATCCCGCAAAACAATGCGACTCAGCAATAATGAAATGATGGCTAATCGATTATAAAATTGAAGCCTTAGGTGCTGCATTTTCCCCAGAGCTGGAAAAAGAAGCGCTAGATGAAATTAATGATGACAATGTTAATAAAAACAGATGGGTTTTATATGATAAAAACAACCCAGTAGCTCTTTGTGGGTTTAACGCTCATTTGCCAGATATCGTTCAGATTGGCCCAGTATATACGCCGCCATCATTGAGCAATAAGGGATATGCAAAAGTCATTGTGGCTCTCTGCTTAAATCAAGAAAAAAAAACGGCTTAAATAAGGCAATCCTTTTTACCAATAACCCTGCTGCATCCAATGTATATCAATCGCTAGGTTTTCAAATCATTGGACAGTTTCGCTTAGCTATTTTAAAAATAGCCAGTATCGTTATAACATTAATATTATTAATTTCTCGCTTCTAATTTCACCTAAATGACTGACTTTTTAAAAATCAAACGCTTAACCATTCGTTTTACCGATCCAAGCCATTTTGAAGATATTCTAAAGCTGCGCTCGGATCCTGACGTGCAACGTTTCACCACTCAAGGACCACAATCACTTCAAGATGTAGAACGGTTTATGGAAAGTATACTTCCCTATCAACAAAAACATGGACATGGCATGGCTTCTGTGTTTTTAAGTGATAGTGGTAAATTTATAGGTCAGGCAGGTATATTTCACATTGGTCACTATGATTTACAGCATGAAATTGAGATTGGCTACCGTTTCCACAAAAAGTACTGGGGAAACGGGTACGCTACGGAAGTAACAAAGGCACTGATTGATTGGGGGTTTAAACACTTAAACATTGATACCATTGTTTCATTTGTTGAGAAGGAGAATCTCGCTTCAAAACGAGTGCTTGAAAAATGTGGTTTTCAATTCATTGGATTAGAGCAATGTTATTATGGACTTCTTGAAAGATATGAAGTTCACAAACCTGAAAAGGTAAAAAATCGATGATTTCTTTTGAGCAGAATATTCTTACAATCTATGGTAAAAAAGGACAAGAGTGGCTAAATAAATTACCTTCTATCCTCGCTAATTTAATTAATCAAAATGGCCTTAGTCAACTTAAGCCAGTAGAAAATATGAGCTTTAATTATGTTGAGAAAGGAAAAAATATTTAGGCTATTCAACTAATTTTATTAATTTGTTGGGATCATCGAAATTTATCAATGCTGACCTTGCATTAATTTGATCAACTATAAAATCTGCACAAGGCTTGATGAGCAATTCAATATCATCCCAGTGCTCATTTTCGGCACTAATACAACGTCACTATATTTTTGCAGCCCACCCACAAGAGATGAACCATAAAGGTACACTCCTAAAAGATCGGGTCCTAAAATCATTTTCAACAATTCCAGGCTGTCTTCAAGTTGTTGCTTCATTTCATGGCTATCAACGTATGTCATAGGGTTTACTGAGTTATCTAATGGAGTTGGTATGTTATCAGATATGGAGGAAATGCTAAAAATTATCTATTAATCCCTGTTTGTTCCTCATGTATACTTGATGCATAAAACCAAAAACTTATTAATTCAACAGAAGAAATGAATAATACTGAAAATTTGCGAATAGAAAAATACAATTCGATCTCTAATACTCTGGCCTGCTTAAGCAATAAACAATTGCAGCATGCTTTATCAGAAGGCACATCAAAGCATAAAGGTATTGGAGGCTCTTCTGTTGAAATAGAAGTTGATAATGCTCCTATTTTTGTTAAAAAAGTTCCAATATCGGATTTTGAATTAAAGCCTGACAACTATATGTCAACGGCAAATATATTCAAATTACCTATGTGCTACCAATATGGAATAGGCTCAGCTGGTTTTGGCGCATGGCGAGAACTCGCTGCTCACATTATGACGACGAACTGGGTAATTACTAGAAAGTGTCCAAACTTCCCTATTATGTACCACTGGCGCATCATTCCTGACTCAATCAACAAAGAGGATTTGTCGTATTGGGATTCCCAAGATAATTACTTCGCTACCTGGGAAAATAATCAACAAATCAAATGTCGCATCGATAACTTAAATCAAGCAAACACCAGCGTTTTGTTATTCCTGGAACACTTCCCTAAAAATTTATATCAACATCTTAATGAGATACTTACAACAGACAAATCAAATAATGACGTAAGCAAGCATCTGAATCGGATAAGTAGTTCATTTGAAAATGTCTTGGATTTTATGAAAGCAAACAATTTTCTCCATATGGACGCCCACTTTTGGAACGTTTTAGCAGATGATGAGAATATTTACCTGAGTGATTTTGGACTTGCGATATCTGAGAGGTTTGATTTATCAACCACCGAAAAGCATTTTTTTGAAGACCATAAAAATTATGATAGATGCAGTTTTTCAGTCAATTTGCTTCATGGCATTTTAACCAGCTATCTGGGAAATACAAATTGGGATCAAACTCTGAACGATTACATTAATAAAAAACTCAATGTTGATATGACAAATGAAGTTAAAATGTTATTGTCCAAACATGTCGCGGTTGCCGAGGAAATGCATACATTCTATAGAGAAGTTCAAATGGATAAATCTTCGCCATATCCCACACATAAACTTGAGAAGTTACTTGAGCAAAAGTGAGGATATCTGTGAAAAATAAAATAGAGTATATAAGCCATCCATCTCCTTCAGAGATCGACATGCTTACACAAAAAATCAATCAAGAAACAGCTGAATTTGGTGAAGCACATCCTTTTGCATTTTTTATCCGCGATGATGAAGAGAATATAATTGCTGGTGCTAACGGTTTTGTAATTTATGGAACAGTTTATACCGACCAACTTTGGGTAGATCCAAATTACAGAAATCAAGGACTAGCCAGAAAACTTATGGATAAGGTAGATGAACTTGGAAAACTGGAAGGATGTAAAGTAGCCACTATTCAAACCATGAGTTTTCAAAAGGCTGCAACGTTCTATAAAAATCTTGGTTATGTGCAAGATTTTAAGCGTTATGGTTATGTAGATAATAGCTACTGTATATTTATGCGGAAAGAACTGGAATAACAAGTTATAGTAACTTACAACAACGCTTCCTAATAAGGCTTACATTTACTAATCTTGTTTGTCAAGAATGCATACAATATTATCTGGATAATTGTCTATGATAAATTTCAATTTATCATTTTCTAAATCCAGTCTTACTTCATAATTAGTTACAAAACTGTAGATAGTATGATCTTCAGTTACCCTTTCTATGCTATAAAATGATAAATCTATTCTTCCCTGACCCACCCATAATGCTGAACTTAAAGAATGCTCAGCACCATGCAAAGTACTAACAATTTTTGATTTAACCTGATTAATAGGAAATTTTAAACTCTCTTCATTTTTATTAGTACTCTCAGCATCTGCCAAGATAATATTTTTGTCAGTTTGAGTAATCTTTAAAGCTAATTTTTCTAGTGGCTTATCGCATGTCCCAACCCATAAGCCTGAAAAGTCGTGAGGGTTATTTGAGTTTTCTACAAAAGTTTGATGTTTTGACTTCATTAGCCGATCTTTAAGAAATCCTTTTGCATAAATAGGCATGCTTACTAGAAGAAATGATGTTAGCAGGGCCGCTTTTTTGTTCATAGTTACTTTACCTTTTTATGATTAAAGCCGGCATAGTATATTAGAGTTTTCTATATACTTCTATGGCTTTTTTTACTACTGAAAACTATATTCTGCGTCACTGCAATTTATGTGCAGTGACGCATGAAACCATCCTTGATTTTACTCAGTAAAATCAACACATTCCGCGCTTTTGTTCAAAGGCGCTCAACGCGTTTGAACAAAAAACCCACGCTAAATCCTTGCGCAGCAAGCACCGATTTGATAGCTTTTAATTAGCACAGCTGATGAGCCTTTAAAGGCGAAACCGTATACAAGGTCTTGTGCTTAGCCACCCCGATCCCTAACCCTGTGGCTGGACGTTCAGTCGGGATACCCTTCACGGATACTTGCCATTCGGCAGAACTGCAACCAAGCAACAAACAAATGCGCGGGAATAATGATGATTAATTATCAACAGACACTCAAAGGATTACGGGCTTACAAACAAATTGAACTCAACAACGAGAAGAACCTTCAGTTTTTCCTTGATAAACACAGTACCAAAGAAGGTACCTGGGGACACTTAACTGTGCATGAAGGTACGATTGAATTTGTTTTTCTGGATGGAGAAGGTAATCAACTCTCCCATCATACCTTAAACTCAAAATTACCTTCTCTGATAATTCCGCCTGCTTCATGGCATAAAATTGCCTCAACAAGTACCGATTTCAAAGCAACCTTGCAGTTTTACTGCCAATCGCATCGCTTTTTTGAGAAAAAATACCACCAGGGGGCTATGCATCATGACTTATGGACCATTTATCAAACCTATCTGCAAGGCCGAGAGAAAATGTCGATATTAGATGTTGGCTGCGGTTCAGGCCGAAATCCATTATATTTCTCCTTACCTGGGCACGATGTTATTGGCTTAGATAAAAATAAAGATGCTATCGAAAATATTCGCCATATTGCAGCACAAGAACAATTATCGAATATTGAAGCACTTGTCTGTGATTTAAACCAACCTCTTACAATCAAAGATAAATCATTCGATTTTATTTACTCTACCGTGGCCATTCAGTTTTTAAATCGGTCCAGCATTAAGCCTTTACTGACAAAGCTGCAATCGCTCACTGCTTTAGGAGGTATGCATTTTTTTGTTTTCCCCATCAAAGCAGAACCCTATAACTATCCTGAAAGTTTTACTTATCTACCAGAACCAAATGAACTCTATCATTTTTATCAAGACAGTGGCTGGTCTATTTTGGAATATAAGGAAAAGCCAGGCCAACTACATAAACTGGATGAAACTGGCAAGCCCAAACAAGGCATCTTTGGACAGTTGCTTGCTCAGAAGTACTTTTAAAGCTTCAATCGATAACTAATGAAGAAGTAAATACAAACGAGGATTATTGATATGGATATTTTAGAATTAATTAAACAAAGGCGTGCTGTTCGCGATTTTACTGATAAAGCATTAAGAGAGAAGGATATTGAAACCATTCTTCAAGCCGGTCAATATGCGCCAAGCCCCTTAAATTCACAACCCTGGCATTTTACACTGGTTCGTAACAAAGAAACTCTGAGCACACTGGCTGAAAAAGCTCAGCATGCTTCATTTCTCTCCCAAGCACAGCTTTTAATTATCGTGACTGTTGATACAGGCATTGAGATTGATGCATGGCTAAAACAACATAACCAGCACTTATACAGCGGGGCTGCTGCTATGCAAAATATGTGGCTGGCAGCTATTGCTCTCGATATAGGTTGTTGCTGGGTTACCCTGGATGAGGCGTTTACCAAAGCACAAATTTCAATTCCCGAAGAACATACCATCATCAGTGGTCTTGTTTTGGGATACCCTAAAGAACCGCTCAAAGACCATGCCGATGAAGACAGGAAAGCCCTCCCCTCATTAATTTCTCTTGAACAGTTTAATCTCCATGGTAACTGCAAAACAGAAAGCTGTTACACCTGTCTTAAACAGGTTCCAAAATCAGCGGCCAATTCGTTTGAGGGTGATGATTATGTCCGATATTTTTGTGGTAACGATTGTTATGCTGAATGGAAAAAACAAACTCAGAAATGGCTTGATGAAGACAACTGACAATCGCGTTTATTACGCAAGATAAAGTCCTCAGAATATCAGCAAGACAATTACAGTAACAATCAATAACACTTGATATCAATTAGAACAACCTGTTGAATTAATTTCTGTCATTGATAAACTGAAATGGAAAGTAACTGATGAGCCAGTGTAAGCCTGGCGAAACCTTCCGAGGTCTTACTATAAAGCCACCTTCTTTCCCTAATCCCGTGGTTGAGCGTTCAGCAGGGAAAAATATCTTATATGGAAAACAAGATTTTCACGGACAGTTATACGGTGTCATACCGTATTTGCTTTAAGCATTCACTCTTTAAAAACTTGGCAAATCAACTTTTATGGTTGGTGATATTGCATAACCCAATGGGGATGAGTTTGTTCCCTGTTGGGACTATCTCTCCCTCTTTAATCAAAGGAGCGATACCATGCAAAATTTCGATTCTTCAAACATTCAAATGGACCATTTACTATTTGAATTGGCCCGATGTGTGAATGACCTGCAAGGATTTTATCGTCAATTGTCTATTGAAGATAAAAAACAGGTTGAACTTAGTCTGAGGAAGCTGGAATTTCTGGTTGCTCATTCAGACAGGTATCAATGCCATGCAGCCCTTGCTGCTGTTTAATCTTATTTTTTAACCGCATAACAGGAAAAATACTGCTTTATGCGGTGGTTTTCCTGTTATGCGGACTTTTTAACTAACGGGAGAACACAATGACAGCATCATTAAATAAGGTACAACTGATTGGCAACTTGGGCGCAGAACTAAAACCCATCATCAGCCAAAACGGTCAGCCTTTTGTCACAGCCACTTTGGCAACCAATGAATCATTCAAACAGAATGATGAATGGAAAACCAGAGTCGAATGGCATCAACTGGTAATGTTTGGCAAGGTGACCAAAGTTGTTGAGTATTTACAGAAAGGATCGCAAGTTTATGTTGAAGGTAAACTTCGTTCTAACCAATGGACTGATGGCGATGGCAATACCCGTCATAGCCTCAGTATTGTGGTAAATAATATTCAACTATTAGGTCAATCCAAACCAGCTGATGAGACTGCCAATAAAAGCGCAGAAATCCATATGGCTCAAATGCGGGAAATGTTACAGGCAGACTCAGAAGAAATACCGTTTTAATCATAACCCAGCGCGGGGGTAAGTTCCCGCAGGGGCTTGCTCTCTAATTTACATGTTCAAGGAGAACAACCCCAATGGATAAACCAGAAATCTATGTCGCCTGTTTGGCATCTTATAATAGTGGCTACCTACATGGTCAATGGATTGATGCCAATCAATCGGAAGATGCGATAATGGAGGAAATTCAGGTCATGCTTGATGACAGCCCCGTCTCCGATCCAAGTGACTGGGCCATCCATGATTATCAAGGATTCGGTGATATTCAGATTCATGAATTTGATTCTATCAGCACGATAACGGATTATGCTGAGTTTATAACTGAGCATGAAGAACTTGGCCAGGCATTAATTGCTGAGTACGGCTTTGAAGCTGCCAAAGTGATGATAGAGGAGCAATATCATAGCTGTTATGATTCTGAAGTTGATTTTGCCCACCATCTTATTGATGACTGCTATGGCGAGAAATTGTCGGACAATTTGATGCGATATTTTGATTATGAAGCGTTTTGCCGTGATCTGTTTTTCGATGATTTTTGTGCGGTTGAGTTAGATGGAAATGTTCATGTTTTTTCTAATTATTGAGGCCCTTCCGGGCTTAAATATACTGCTCAAGAACAATCTGATATTATGCACTAACTATATTTTAAGGAACGTTCTGTGGATATCAATAAACTCCATCATGGCTTAAAAATTGAGAAAGCATCGATAGAGGATTACCCTATTATCCAAAATTTAGCCAGATTTTATGTTTATGATTTATCAAGGGAGTGTGGATTTATTTCAGAGGACTGGGCGATACCTTCTGATGGTCTTTATGAAAGCTTTGACTTTAAGCATTACTTTGAAGAACCCTCGAGAAAGGCCTATCTTATCAAGGTTCATAATGAAATAGCAGGTTTTATTTTGTTAAATCAAGCAGGTTGCTACCCTGAAACTAATTGGAATGTAGGTGAGTTTTTTATCCTGGCAAAATTCCAAAACAAAGGTATTGGGCAATTGGCAGCCGACTATATCTGGAAACATCACCAAGGAAAATGGGAAGTATCCGTCATACCTGAAAACAAAAGCGCTTTGTTCTTTTGGCGAAAAGCAATCACCACCTTTACAAATGGTCAATTTACTGAGGAAATCAAAGAGGTCGATTTTGACCCAGATCAACCAATGCGTTATATATTTTGTTTTGACTCAGCATCTCATAACCAAATCATTCATACATCTTCCAAAAATACTTCCTACAAAATTGAAGTAGTAGAAGATGTTGATGATAAAACAAAAGAACGAATGCAAGACGACCTAGTTGCTTATGAAGCCAACCATGATATTGACGTGAATTATCGTCGTTTTTCTGTGGTAATGACCTGTCCAGATAATATTGTCATAGGCGTCATCAATGCCTACACGGCATTTGCTGAAATTTATGTTGATGATATCTGGGTCGATAGTGCCTATCGTAATCAGGGATATGGAAAGCAATTGCTATTAAGCTTAGAAGAACAATTCAAAGGCCAAGGATTTAATAATATCAATCTATGCACAAGTGCCTTTCAAGCGCCAGAATTCTACAAAAAATGTGGTTTCATTGAGGAATTCACCAGAATCAATCATAACAATCCCAAATTATCCAAAACCTTCTTTGTGAAATTTTTTGACGAGGTAGAAGAAACTCAAGGAATATTGAAGGCATGAATCAATCAAAACTGCCATTACAATGGGCCACCAATTATTTATCAAAAGAACATTTAACAGTTCAAGCCCATAAAAAGATAGTTGAGACCTCATATTCAATTGTCCATAAAATAGAAACTAATGAATGTACTTATTATCTAAAACAAGTTCCAGAGTCATTGTTTCTAGAGCCAAAAACCTTAGCTTTTCTAACTCAACATGGGTGTACCAATATACCTAAAGCCATTGCTCAGAATAATGAACTGCATTGTTTTCTGATGACATCCGTTGGTGATAGTTCGTTACGCCATCTGTTTAAGGGGCATGTCAACTTAGCCCCCCTTATCCAAGGAATTTCAAATTTCACCGACATTCAACGTTCATTAGAAGACAAAGTTCAAGCACTTCTTGACTTGGGCACCCCTGATTGGCGACTGAATAGATTCCCATCATTATATTCCCAACTCATTGAGCAAGATAAACTTCTACAAGACGATGGATTAACAGAACAAGAAATTGATCATCTACAAAAACTCCGCCCGACTTGTATCAATCTATGCGAAGCGCTGTCGAAATATAAAATTCCAGAAACCATCAACCATTGTGATTTCCAAGAAAATAATATGCTCCTTGATAACAAAAGTGGTTCAATAGGTATTATAGACTGGGGAGAAGCGGTTATCTCCCACCCTTTCTTTTCCTTAAGTGGCTGCTTATGGAATATTACGTTCTTTAATGATCTTGGGGAAAAAGACGATGCATTTAAAATACTGCAATCTCAGTGTGTATCCCCCTGGCTAGATCTTCATGGTGAAGAGGCATTACTGACTGCCCTGGGTATTGCTAATAAATTGAATGGCATTTTTGCAGCCCTTGGCTACCAAATGATGTATGAGGCCACTAAAAATTTACCCAGAACAGCACAGCAAGAACATCCAGGGTCCATTGCCGGATGTTTGAGATCGTTTATCAATTGCGCTCAATTTTAACCAAAAATGTTTGAAACAATGATCTAACTGATTCCAAATCATCTAACCATGGCATATGTCCCGCATTTTTTATTGTTTCTATCCTTATATTATCCCTTTTAAATCGACTATCTTTGGTAAACAGCTCAGGTGGCGTCATACAATCTTCTTCTCCACAAACAATAAGCGTTTCAACCGATTCAGGGATCCAAGTTGCATCAAAATTTAATTCTGTTGCTTTAACTTGCCACCAATTAGCAGCATGATAATTAAACGGCAATTTTCCCAATACCTTCTTACCTTGCTCAATTGTTGAGTCTGTAAAGTAATATGGGGCACAAGCCATTAAGGCGATTTTAAAGGTTTCATCATTTGGATTATCAACAAATTCTTGAAGTGGCTTTTCCATCGAAGGTTTACCCTTTTCCGAAGCGACACGGTTTGCTGTTTCATGCCATAAACTTGGCGATGAATTCAAAATAACAAACCCTTTTAATAACTCCTCAAGTTGAGGAAACATGAGTGGGAACATGCCCCCAAAAGACTGACCAACGAGTATTGGGTTTTGGAATTGGTTGACTAATGGAAGTAATAATTCAAACCAACTATCAAAGTCATACTCTTCATGAACTTGATTGTTACCATTGTTGGGCAAATCAATAAGCCAAGTATTTCCTGGGAGTCTTAACTCTAATGCTAGTCCCTCCAAATATTCAGAGTCTGCACCTGGACCACCTGGTAAAAATAACCAATTATAGTTATTACCTTTTTGATTAGAAATAAGCTGATATCTAATACCACTTTTATCCCATAGATAGTTTTTACTCATAGTGCTTAACTCATGTTTTTATTTAGACAGCGATAATATTCAATTTTTGCCGAAATTTCTATATGAAATATGCTCGCAAGCTAAGCATGAGATAATAAAGGAAACATCAATTTGCTCTCTTTAAATGGATTTTCTCTTTCATACAAAATAAATAGTTTATCTTCCCCTTGCAGCTCTTCGACTTCATATGAAGATGTATCTAGAGGGGTAAAACCCAACTTAATTTGCCCGATATGATTATCAGCGAATATAGATAACACATCATCTAAATCAACAATGTCTGGACCAAAAACATCCCACAGTAGAGCCTGGCCATCATTAAATTGTGCGATGGCAATGGTATCTAAATCATCTATATAGAACACATTATCTTTTAAAAAGGAAGTGCAATAAAACATCACAATATCTGCATTTTCACTCATTGATAATTGGCTAAATGACTTTGTTGTTTTTGCATACCTATAGAGCATTGCTCTTTGTTCTGTATACTTTAATTTTTTGCCATCGCCCTTTATGCTAGACTTTCAACATCAGAAAATTACTATGGAACGGAAATGAGCAATACACATAAGCTTGGCTTGCCACTTGAATATCAACAAATGCCAGAATATTTCGATGCGCATAATGTGAGCGATGATACTGCATCCAAAAATGCTCTCATCGAGAAACTACTGAAGGAACAGGATGTAAATTCGGTTCTTGATATGACTTGCGGTACAGGCTCACAAGTGTTTTATCTGGCTGAGCATGGATATGAGGTGATCGGTAGTGATTTTAGTCCTGCACTCATTGAGATTGCTCGTAATAAAGCTAAGAAGCAAGGAAAAAATATCACCTTTATACATGGTGATATGCGAGAGCTACGTGTGGGAAAGTTTGATGCTATCATTACTATTTTTAATGCTATTGGCCACCTTACCAAAACCGACTTTGAAAAAGCTCTGCAAAACATTAACGTTAACCTAAAAGAGGGAGGTCTGTATGTTTTTGATATTTTTAATTTACAAGCGATAAGCGATGAGGTCATAGATGATTTCAATATGGATATTGAAAGTACTAATAATGGTATCAAAATTCGAAATATTCAACATTCTGAAATTGATAGAAAGAATGGGCTTCTCACTTCTCATGACCGCTATACGATTTTCAAAGATGTTGACAAACCTGAAGTAATCACGAATTCTTTTAGCTTACAAATTTACACTGCAGAAGAACTACAAACAATACTGACAAAAAATGGCTTTGAGACTATTCATCAATATGATATGGAAGGCAATGATTTTATGGCGGATAAGAGCCTGAATATTCTAACAATAGCGAGAAAGATTAAAACGTGATAGCCCTGTGGTTTATTATTCTGTAAATCGATTAATAGATAACGGCTTAAAATATAGGTGCCAACAAAAAGTGAATAGCATTGAATTTAAAAGGGTAAATATAAATGACATAGAGTCAATACATAAATGGTTTAATTTACCCCATGTTCAGCAATTCTATTCTTTACGCCAATGGACAAAGCAAGAGGTTTTACAAAAACTAACCCCATATATCACAGGCGAGAAACCCGTATTTGGTTTCATAATAATTATCAACAATAAACCTATTGGCTATATTCAATTATATAAAATTTTTGACTTCCCTTGGGACAATCAAGACTTGCCAAATGAAATCATTAACAACTCTGCTGGAATAGATTTATTTATTGGCGATGCAGCCTTTTTAGGCAAAGGATTTGGATATAAGATAATCGATCAATTTCTCAACGAAAATGTTTGGCCTCAGTTTAACTATTGTATTGTTGATCCACAGATAAACAATAAACCAGCCATTCGTTGCTATGAGAAACTTGGATTTAAACAACACAAGATAATTGAAACAAAAGATGCGTTAAATAATGATACAAATTTAATGCTAATGATAAAACATAAGGATAATATCCTTGTGTGAGTTTTGCGTGATTGAGTACGACACTGTTATACATCGTACGACATTTGCAGTGGTTTCCAACGGTAAAATTTATAATAAAATCAATTGGTTATTTTATGATTAAGGGGCTGAAAATCCTTGTGTCGACAGTTCGATTCTGTCTCTGGCCACCATTCAAATCAATAAGTTAGGTTAACCTAACTTGGATTAAAGTGCCCCCTTATTTGGGGTAGAGCCAAATAATATAGGGGAAGCTAATGAAAAGGATAGTTCAGGGTGTGATGCTAGGGTGTTTATCCTCGGGCTCTTTATTTGCGGGCATGATGCAGGATACAGCGCCACCATCTCCTGCCTGGCAATGGGTTGGGCAGTTAAGTGTGGGCACTGCATGGTCGAAGGCTGGCGAGACAGAGACGTTTTATTTAAATCCCACCATTGAAAAAAGCTACCGAGCTTCTAAAAAACTTAAAGGGATGCCGAGCGGGGAGTTGTTTTTAGGGGTGCAAAAAGCCCTTTCAAGCCAAATTTTTGGTCAATTAGGCTTGGTTGTGGCAACGACGGGCAATGCGAGAGTCGATGGCATTATATGGGATGATGCGGACCCACAATTTAATAATTACACTTATCGCTATAAAGTGCGCAATACGCGCATTGGCGTTAAAGGCAGAGCTTTATTGGATAAGGGACAAAAACTGGTGCCATATGTGAGCGGCAGTGTCAATATTGGCTTTAACCGCGCGCATGACTTCACCAATAATCCACTCATATTTCAAGCCATACCGAATCAGAATTTTGAAAGCCATATCAAAACAGCATTTAGTTACACTTTAGGCGCTGGAATACAAACGCCACTAAATAACCATTGGCATACGGGCATTGGTTATGAGTTTTTAGACTTTGGCAAAAGTAATTTGAATCGAGCGCCGGGTCAAACGATGGGCTCGGGTTTGAGTTTGAATCATTTATATACCCATGGGATATTGGTTAATG